>CAXICP010000060.1:0-12129 GCA_964022595.1 uncultured Salipiger sp. | reverse complement strand
TCCAGCGCCTCCTCGGTGGTGCCGCCCTTGCGCATCTCGGCCACGGCGGCGGCCAGTTGAGGATTGTCTTTTTCCAACATTTTGACCAACGGGTGGTCCGGCGACAACCCAAGGAAGGACGCGCCTTTCAGCGTGTCGGGCCGGGTCGTGTAGACCTCAATCTTTTCAAAGCCATGCACAGGGCTGCTCAGATCCCACGCGAACTCCAGCCCGCGGGAACGGCCGATCCAGTTGGCCTGCATCAGCTTGACCTTTGCCGGCCAATCCTCAAGGTCGTCGATGGCGTCCAGCAACTCGCCCGCCATGTCGGAAATCTTGAAGAACCACTGCGTCAGCTCGCGCCGTTCGACCTCGGCGCCCGACCGCCAGCCCTTGCCGTCGATCACCTGCTCGTTGGCAAGAACGGTCATGTCGACCGGGTCCCAGTTCACCACCGCGTTCTTGCGGTAGACAAAGCCTTCCTTGAGGAAATCGATGAACAGCGCCTGCTGCTGGCCATAGTATTCCGGATCGCAGGTGGCGAACATGCGCGACCAGTCAAGGCCAAAGCCCAACGGCTTCATCTGGCCGACCATCGTGTCGATGTTGTCGTAGGTCCAGTCCTTGGGATGGCCGTTCGACGCCATCGCCGCGTTTTCCGCCGGCATCCCGAAAGCGTCAAAGCCCATCGGGTGCAGCACGTTGTGCCCACCGGCCAGCTTGTAGCGCGCGATCACGTCGGACAGCGTGTAGTTGCGCACATGACCGATGTGGATGCGCCCCGACGGGTAGGGGAACATCGACAGGACGTAATATTTCGGCCGGGACGTATCGCCCGAGGCCTTGAAGGTCAGGGCCTCATCCCAGGCGGCCTGCCATTTGGGTTCGATCTGGGCGGGGTCGTAGCGCGACATTCTTGTATCCCTCAAGGCGGACGGGTTTGCCCGGGGTGATACGGCCCTCATGCGCGGGCGTAAAGCCCCGGGTTGGCCGGGCGGGCCGTGCAAGGCCCGCCCTTTCGCGATCAGCTGCCGCCCGAAACCGGCGGAACCGCCCAGCCCTTGCCCGCCGCGACCTGCAGCGTGGCCCAGCTTGCGGCGAGGTCGCGCAGGCTGGACGCCAGCGTCAGGCGCGAGCTGGCAAGCGAACGCTGCACGTCCAGAAAATCAAGCAGCGTGGTCGTGCCGCCGTTGTAGGTTTCGCGCGACAGCGACACGACCCGTTCATAGCTGGTCACGCTGCGCCGATAGGCCGACACCGCGCGCCGGTTGCGGATGTAATCGGACTGCGCGGCCTGCACGTCTTCGACCGCGTCCAGCACCGAGGCGCGCCAGGTCAGCTCGGCGGTTTCGGCGGCGGCGACGGCGGCGTCGCGCTGCGCCTGCAGCAGCGGGCGGTTCAGCACAGGGATCGACAGCCTTGGGCCATAGGACCAGCTCTTGAACCCTTCGGAATCGCTGATCGTGCCCGAAAGCGTCAGCGACGGGTAAAGATCGGCGGCGGCGACGCCGACCTCGGCCACCGCCTCGGCCAGGTCCCGTTCTGCGGCGCGCACGTCGGGACGGTTGCGCAGCAGGTCGGCGGGAACGCCCGTGTTCGCGCTGCCGTTGATATAGGGCTGCGCCGCGCCGCGTTCGAGCCGGTCCTCGATGGTCTGCACCGGCACCGCCAGCAGCGTCGCGATGGCGTAGGATGCGCCGTAAAAGCCGCTTTCATAGCCCGGCAGATTGGCCTGCGCCTCGTCCAGCGCGGCCTGGGCCTGCGCCTCGTCCAGCGCGGTGGCGGCGCCCGCCTCGCGCTGGCTTTGCACAAGGCCCAGCGTTTCGCGGCGCGTGCCGATGGTCTGGCGCAGGATCGCCAGCGCGTTCTGGTAATAGCGCAGGTCGATATAGTTCGACACCAGCGAGGCCAGGTAGGTCAGCCGCGCTTCGCCCACGCTTAGCCGGGCCGATTCCAGCGCGGCAAGGGCCGCCTCGCGGTTGCGCCGCTCGCCGCGGAACAGGTCCAGCACCGGCGCGGGGCTGAAGCAGGCCGCATCGGTGCCCGCGTGGCCCGACGTCTCGCTGCCCGAAGCCGTGCGCCCGCCCGACAGCGTGCCCGCCACCAGCGCCGGCGCCCCGGTGGCGCGCACGCCCGCCTGCGCCTGCTTCACGCGGCTGATGGCGGTCTTGATGTCAAGGTTCTGGGCCAGCCCCTGCTGCACCAGGTCGTTCAGCATCCGGTCATTGTAGCCGCGCCACCAGTATTGCGCCGCCGCATCCCCGATGGGCGCGGCGCCCCCTTCGGCAAAGCTGGTGGCAAGCGTGGCCGAGGGCGCCGTGTAATCGGGCCCGACGGTACAGGCGGCAAGGCCCAGGGCCAGCGGGACAAGTGCGAGTTTTCGGAGTGTCATGTGCTCGAGTCTTTCCTCTTGGTCGTGACGACCAGTCGCATGATGAGCGCATAAAGCGCGGGCACCATGAAGATGCCGATGAATGTTGACGCCACCATGCCACCGATCACCCCGGTGCCGATGGCGTTCTGGGCGGCGGCCCCTGCCCCGCTTGCGGTCGCAAGCGGCAAAACGCCGAGGATGAAGGACAATGCGGTCATCAGGATCGGGCGTAGCCTCAGGCCCGCGGCTTCTGCGGCCGCGTCGGAGACGCTGCGTCCCTGCGCCCGCAGGGATTCAGCGAATTCGACGATAAGGATAGCATTCCTGGCCGCAAGCCCGATCGTCGTAAGCATGCCCACCTTGAAATAAACATCGTTGGATTGACCAAAAAGCCACGCTGCGGCCATCGCGCCAAGCACCCCCACCGGCACCGCAAGCATCACCGAAAACGGAATCGCCCAGCTTTCGTACAGCGCCGCAAGCGCCAGAAAGATCACCAGCGCCGATAGCGCGTAAAGAACCGGCGCCTGCGATCCGGACTGGCGTTCCTGATAGCTGATGCCGGTCCAGGCGACACCGTAGCCCCCGCCCATGTCCGCCACCATCTGTTCCATCGCGTCCATTGCCGCGCCGGAACTGACGCCATCGGCGGCCGATCCCGACACCTGCAGCGCCGAGCTGCCGCCATAGCGTTGCAGGCTGGGCGCCACCGGTTCCCACGCGGTGGTCATGAAGGCCGAAAACGGCACCATCTCGCCATCCTCGTTGGTGGCGTACCAGCTCAGGATGTCCTCGGGCTGCATGCGGTAATCGGCATCCGCCTGCACGATCACCGGGCGCAGCGACGCGCCCAGCACGAAATCGTTGACCTCGGTGCCCCCGAAGATGGTGGCCAGCATGGTGTTGACCGCCGACAGCGACACGCCGAAGCTTTCCGCCTTTTCCTGGTCGATGTCGATGCGCAGGGCGCTGTCCTGGTCGGTGCCCCGGGCGCTGGCGTTGATCACCCGCCCGTCCGCCCCGGCGGCGGCGACAAGGTCTTCGGCGGCGGCGACAAGCGCATCGGTGCCGTTGCCCGCCTGGTCGATCAGGTACATTTCGAACCCGCCGGTGTTGCCAAGCCCCATGATCGCCGGGGGCTGCATGAACATCACCTGCCCCGCCCGGTGCCCGGCAAAGCGCATGTTGGCGCGCCCGGCCACGGCGGCGGCGGACAGGCTGTCGTCATCCTGGCGCGTTTCGAAGTCGCGCAACTTGACGAAGACCATGGCGTTGTTCTGCCCGCTGCCCGCAAAGCCGAAGCCCAGCGCCGCAAAGGTCGCCTCGACCGCGCCGGATTCCTCGGTCAGCAGGTAGTCTTCGACCAGTTTCACGGTTTCCAGCGTCTGCTGGCTGGTGGACCCTTCCGTCAGCTGGATCTGGGTCATGAGCACGCCCTGATCCTCGGTCGGGATGAACGAGCTGTCGAGCCGTTCATAGACAAACCACGCGGCCCCCAGAACGCCCGCCAGCACCAGCAGCATCACCGCGGGCGCGCGCAGGCTTGCCCTGACCCCGGCCGAGTAACCCGCCACCACCCTGTCCATGCCGGCGTTGAACCAGCGCGCGGGCGCAAAGCGGGCCGGGCCGTGGGACGGCTTGAGCAACCGCGCCGCCATGGGGGGCGAAAGCACCACCGCGAACACCAGCGACAGCGCCATCGCCGCGACCATGGTGACGGAAAACTGCCGGTAGATGACCCCGGTCGAGCCGGGAAAGAACGCCATGGGCAGAAAGACCGCCGCCAGCACCACGTTGATGCCCAGCAGCGCCGAGGTGATTTCCGACATGCCCTTTTTCGTCGCTTCCAGCGCCGACAGCTTTTCGTCCTGCATCAGGCGTTCGATGTTCTCGACCACGACGATGGCGTCATCCACCAGCAGGCCGATGGCAAGGACCATGGCGAACATGGTCAGCGTGTTGATCGAATAGCCCGTGATCATCAGCGTCGCGAAGGTGCCGGCAAGCACCACCGGCACCGCCACCAGCGGCACCAGCGTCGCGCGCCAGCTTTGCAGGAAGATCACCAGCACCGCCGTCACCAGCAAGATGGCCTCGACCAGGGTGTGATAGACCTGTTCGATGGACAGCTCGACAAAGGGCGACGTGTCATAGGCGGTGCGGAATTCGACCCCCTCGGGCAAGGCGCTGGACAGCCCGGCCAGCGTTTCGCGCACGGCAGCGGCGGTATCCACTGCGTTGGCGCCGGTTTCCAGGTTCACGCCGAAACCTGCGGCGTTCAGCCCGTCGAACCGGGAATCGCCGCCATAGCTTTCCTGCCCGATTTCGACGCGCGCCACGTCCGCCAGCCGCACGACGCCGCCGTCCTCGGATGTTCTCAGCAGGATGCGTTCGAAATCGGCCACCGTCTCAAGCTGGCTTTGCGCGGTCACCGTGGCGGTGAACTGCTGGCCCTGAACCGTGGGCTGATCGCCAAGCGAGCCGACCGACACGGTGGTGTTCTGGTTGGACACGGCGGTGACCACGTCGGTCGCGGTCAGCTGGAAACGGGCCAGCGCGATGGGGTCCAGCCAGATGCGCATGGCGTAGCCGGACCCGAATTCGTTGATGCCCCCCACGCCTCCGGTGCGCTGGATCGGGCCCTTGACCGTCTCGGTCAGGATATCGCCCAGCTGGAGGGTCGAATAGGCCCCGTCGGTGGACACCAGCGCCCCGACCATCAGGATGGACGAGGTCGAACGGCTGACCGTCACCCCCTGGCTTTGCACCGACGCGGGCAGCTGGCTTTCCACCTGGCTGACCTTGGATTGCACATCGTTCTGCGCATCGGTGGGATCGACGCTGTCGTCGAACACCAGCGACAGCGACGCCGACCCCTGAGAGCTTTGCGCCGTCATGTAGATCATGCCGTCCCCCCCGGTCATGTTGTCTTCGATCACGCGGGTGACGGACGTTTCCACCGCCTCGGCGGTGGCGCCGGAACAGGTGGCGGACACGCGCACCGTGGTGGGCGCGATGTCGGGATATTGCGACACCGGCAGGCTGACATAGGCATAGGCCCCCGCCAGCACGGTCATCAGCGCCAGCACCCACGCAAAGACGGGGCGGCGAATAAAGAAAAGCCCCATGCGATCAGTCCTTTTCGGCGGCGGCGGCGGCATCGCCGACCACGCCGTTTTCGTCGATCGTCACCGCCACGGACCGGATCGCGGCGCCGTCGCGCAGTGCCTTCAACCCGTCGACGATCAGCGCTTCGCCCGGCTTTACGCCATCGGTGACGACCCAGGCGTTGCGATAACTGCCCTGTTCGGTCAGCTCGCGCTGCTCGGCCACCCCGTCCACCGCGACAAAGGCCGTCAGCGCCCCCGCCGACGAACGCGACGTGGCGCCCTGCGGCACAAGTACCGCCTGGATGCTGCCCAGCGTGATGTCCACGCGCAGGAACTGCCCCGGCAGGATGCGCCGTTCGGCATTGTCGAACTTCAGCCGCAGCTCGCGGGTGCCGGTGGTGGTCGACACGCTGACGCCGGGGGATACCATTTCGCCTTCGCCCGCATAGATTTCGCCGGTTTCCAGTTCCAGCGCGATGCGAAGCCGTTCGCCCCGCTGCAACTGCCCCGCTTCGATCTGGTTGCGGATCTGCCCGATGCGGCGGCTGGATTCGGCCACGTCCACGTAGATCGGGTCGAACTGGGTGACGGTCGTCAGCGCATCGGTCTGCGCCGCCGTCACCAGCGTGCCCACCGACACGTCGGGCACCGCGGGAAAGCCGTCGATCGGGCTGGTGATGCGGGTGCGGTCAAGGTCAAGCTGCGCCACTTCCAGCGCGGCGGCCGCAGAGCTGAGGTCCGCCTGCGCCTGTTTCAGCGACACCTGCGCGCTGCCCAGTTCTTCCTGCGTGATGCCGGTGCCCAGCAGCCGGGTGTAGCGGTCCACCGTCTGCTGCGCATCTTCGACCGACGCTTCGGCAAGGTCGACCGACGCCTGCGCCGCGTCGACCTCGGCGCGGTAGGTGTCATCCTCGATCTCGAACAGCACGTCCCCGGCGGCGACGGGGCGCCCCGATTCGTAGACGATGCTGGAAATCATCCCGCCGACGCGGGGGCGGATGTCGACCTCGCGATAGGCGACGGCGCGCCCCGGCACGGTGACGGTATAGGGCACGTCTTGTGCGTCAAGCGTCACCACGCCGACTTCGGCGGTACCGCCGGCTGCGCCGCCGGGCGGCTGCTGCGCGGCAAGGGGCTGGGAAAGGGCGACAAGAACGGCAGACCGGAAAATCCCCCGGACAAGGCCGCGGGCAAGCGGAAAAAGACTGGTCATGAAACCTCGCATTGGGACGGCCGGGGCCGCGGGAAGACGCGCCTTAAGGTAACACGGCATTCCCGGACCACAGGCAGATTGTGCCTTTACGCACGAAATCGCGGTTTCCGTCGGAAAAAAAGACATGGATTGCAAATAGGGCACGCGCGGCACAGGCGCGTGACAGCCGCCCGCAACCGCCCGTACGCGGCGCCCGGGGCGTCACGCGGCAAGGATCGGAAAGGGATGGAAAGTGGCGGGAACCGCGGCAACCGTAGGGTTATCTCATTCCCGAGGACCTGTATATACAGGTGGGCGCCAGGTAACCGGACCAGGGCCCGGACAGAGCCAGCTCCCTCGGAATTGCTTAAGGCCACCGGAATGCAACCGTGTTACAAGAAGCGCAGAAACCCGCCTGACCCCGATGTAGGTGCCGCGATGCGGCTGGGCAATCCCCCGCATTGATCTTTTCGCGCCCGCCGGGGAACGGCCCCTGTTCAGCTGCCCGCGTCCGCAGGGCTGGCAAAGCCGTAGCGGTCCAGCTCCTCGGGCAGCAGCACGTAGATTTCATCGGACGGCGTTCCCAGGGCGTGCTGCATGACCATCGGATCGATGCCCATTTCATCAAGATAGACCATCACCTCGCCCTGGCCGCGCTGGATGCTTTCGACGGCGACGAAGGCGGGCAGGATCGTGCTTTCGCCAAAGTAATGCTGGTGAACACCGATCGACGCGCCCTCTTCGATGCTGCGCACTGCGCCGCCTGCGAAAAGATAGGGGCAGGCGGAATAGCAGATCTCGCCCCGCAGCATGGCGGTGCCGATCCCCGCGCGGCGCAGATGGCGGCCCAGGTCCAGCGCGTCCCGGACGGACCCGCCCGGGCTTTGCAGGATCAGCGTTTCCGGGGCGGGATCGGCGGCGTCCAGTTGCTTGATGATGCGCTCGGCGTCGCCGCTGGCGATGGCGCCTTCCAGCCGCCAGGTGGTGCCCCCCTGCTGCGTGAGGGTCAGCCGCTCGGGCAGATCGCCCGGATCGCGCGCCGGGTCCAGCGACGGGCGCTGGTAGTCGGGGCTGTAGCGGCGGCGCTGATCGCCCGGGCGCACCGGTTCCGACAGCCTTGGCGCCCCGGGCCCGAAGCTGGGCAGGCGCAGGCCGGTCTGAAGGTCTCCGATCACCAGGGCCGCGCCCAGCACGATCTGAAAGCCCAGGATGCCGGCAAGGACGCGCGCCACCGGGGTGCGCATCAGCCCGCCTTGCCCCTGAGCGCGGGCATGTCCGGCGCATCATCGGCGGGCGGCGCCCCCAGATCGCGCTGCGCCGAGGGCGACAGTTGCGCCAGATCGCCTTCCACATCGCGCAGGGCCGACAGGGCGGCGCGCAATTCCCCAAGGCTCATGGTGTCCTCAAGCCCCGTCCCTTCGCGGTTCTCGCGGATGGCGGCCTGCGTCACCGCGACGATGAACACCAGCACCGCCGGCAGCAGGTCGATGGCGATGGCGCCCGCCCAGGACGGCACGAAGTTGCGCGCATACAGGATCACCGCATCGGCCGAGGACACCGGCGTATAGCTTACCTCGGGCGCGGGGGTCATCGCGGTCACATCCCGCGCGGCCTGTTCCAGCGTTGCGGCGCGGCTGGCCAGTGCCGCCAGCACGGAATCGATCGTCGCGGTCTGGTTGCCGCGGATTTCCTCGGTGCTGCCGTCAAGGTCGGGCAGCACCACCGACGCCGACAGATCCTGCGCCGCCCGTTCGACCAGCGGCGCCACGGACAATTGCCGCAACTGCGCGATCAGCCCCTGCAATTGCACCGCGGCTTCGGAAAATTCCACGGTGCGCGCCTCGACCGGGCCCGGTTCGACCGTCAGCGCCCGCATGCGCGACAGGATGTCGTTGCCGCGCTGGAACGCGTCCTGCACCAGCGGGGTCTGGCCGGCGATCTGGGTTTCCAGCGACTGCAGCTCGGCCGCCTTCTGGCGCAGCACCCGGAACACCGCGCCGCGCCCGGCAAGGCCCGAAAGCGACCCGGCGGCTTCCTGTTCGGACAGGTCTTCGAAGCTTTGGCGCACGCGGGCAACGTCGCGTTCCAGCGACTGCGCCGACAGCGCGATTTCATGGGTGCGTTCCAGCGAGGCCTGGTAATCCTGCACCGTCCTGGCAAGGTGCTGTTCCACCGCCGCCGACCCGGCAAGCGCGGCGGCGTTCAGCCACGACGACATGGCGATGATCGCAAGGCACCCCACCCCCATTGCCGCCATCAGCCCGGTGCGGGCGCGCGCGGTGCGCACGGCGGGAAACAGGCGCATCAGGTAGGACCAGAACACGAAGATGCCGACCGAAACCGCGACCGAATAGGCAATCGCCGCAAAGACCGACATGGCCCCGTCGTCATCCAGCAGCGTCGATACCCCAAGATAGGTGTAGATGCCGGATGCCACCGAAAGCACCACAAAAACGCTGCCCGAAAAGGTATCGAGCCAGGTCAGATGCGCCTCTAGCTCGCGTGCATGGCGCACGCCTCGGGCCCGAGCTCCGTGGGTGTCGGTCATCTGGCGGGTCTCCGGCTGCTGCATCGGGGTCAAGATAGGTGCGCGGCGCGCTCAAGAAAGGGTGAGTGGCGGCGGACTTGCCCTTGTTCACGCATTGTTCATAGTATTGCCCCATGAGGCCCGCCTTCGACACCACCCCCGACCCACTTCTGATGCCCGGACAGGTTCTTGCCCGGGGCGTCTGCCGTCACCTGTCCGCCGGGCACGGATTTGCCGTGATCGAGGAATTCACCCCCGAACGCGGCAAGCGCGTCGATGTCATGGCGCTAGGCCCCAAGGGCGAAATCTGGGTGGTGGAATGCAAGAGCAGCCGCGCCGATTTCATGTCCGACGGCAAGTGGCAGGGCTATCTTGGCTGGTGCGACCGCTATTTCTGGGCGGTGGATGAACACTTTCCCACCGATCTTCTGCCCGAGGGCACCGGCCTGATCGTCGCCGATGGCTATGATGCGGAAATCCTGCGCATGGGCCCGGAAACCCGGCTGGCAGGGGCGCGGCGCAGCGCGTTGACGCGCCGTTTTGCGGCACATGCGGCACGGCGCCTGCACGCGCTGCGCGATCCCGGCGCCCTGCTGGACGGTCCGGGCTGACCTGCCGCTTAGCGGCGCGGCTTGGCCCGGCGCGCGGTGGCGGCTGCGGCGCGCAGTTCCTCGGCGATCTCTTCGGCTTCCTCGGGTTCGAAATCCATCGGGATCTCAAGATCGCCCGCAAGGACGTAAAGCCGCACCATTCCCTGGTCGGTCGGCCCGATCTGAAGGTTCGCCTCGATATCGCGTTCGCTGTTGATGCTCATGATCCGTGTCCTGACCACGGCCCTGCCCGGCAGGACCAGAATTCGCGCAGGCCTAGCGCCCGCCGGGGCGATTTGCAAGCGCGCGCCTGCCCCGCCGCCCCCCGGCGCGTGCATCGGCGGGGTGATCGCGGGCCGGTGAACTGACGCGGAATTCCGGCTTGCAATCGTCAGATCGTGGCGCTATGTCCCCCCGCATGCCGCCTTAGCTCAGCTGGTTAGAGCGCTTGATTGTGGATCAAGAGGTCACCCGTTCGAACCGGGTAGGCGGTACCACCCTTCCCCAAAGCGATACGTGTTTGCCCCGCGATCAGGCGGTGGGCCAAAGATACCAGGCATAGGCCGCATAGCCGGCAAGCAGCGCCAGCCCTTCGCGCCGCCCGATGCGCAGGCCCGTGGCGGCGAACAGCAGCAGCACCGCCGAAACGCCCACCATCACCGGGCCGTCAAAGCGCACGATCTGTTCCGGCACCTCGGACGGGGCGATCAGGGCGGTGACCCCGCCGATTCCCAGAATGTTGTAGATGTTCGACCCCACGACGTTGCCGAAGGCCACGTCTCCCTGCCGCTTCAGCGCCGCGATCACCGACGTGACAAGTTCGGGCATGGATGTGCCCACCGCGACGATGGTCAGCCCGATCACCGTTTCGGAAACGCCCATGCCGCGCGCCAGCGACACCGCGCCCGTGACCAGCAGCGAGCCTCCGGCGATCACCAGGACAAGCCCGCCCGCCGCGATCAGCAGCGGCAGCGCAAGCGCGCCCCGCGCGGCGACCTGCGGGCCGGGGTCCGCGCCCTGCCCCGCCGCCCGGTCGTGCCGGATGACGACCACCAGGTAGGCCACAAGCCCCGCGATCAGCGCCGCCCCCGCGCCGCGCGACATGGGCATGAGTGCCGCCAGCCCGGCAAAGACCGCCAGCATCACCGCCGCATCGCGGCTTAGCGCCGCGCGCGTGACGACGATCGGGCAGATCACCGCCGACACGCCCGCGATCAACAGGATGTTGGCGATGTTCGATCCCACGATATTGCCGAATGCGATGCCCGGAAAACCGCCCAGCCCCGCCTGCACCGACGTGACGAGTTCGGGCATCGATGTGCCGAATCCCACAAGCGTCAGGCCGATCACCAATGGCGAGATCCCAAGCCGCCCGGCCGCCTGCACCGCCCCGCGCACCAGCAGCTCTCCGCCTGCGATCAGCAGCGCAAGCCCCGCCAGAAGCGGCCCCCAGGTGTCGATCATCAAGCAATCCTCCAAGGGGTGTACCCTGCGCCTTTGCAGGTAAGTGGATATGCCCCCATGCACCGTCAAGTGGCCGCAGGATCGCCGCCGACAAAGACCGTCGGCCGCCGGATCGCGAAGGGCCGCGCGCATCAGCCCCGGCCCGGAAAGACCCGCAGCGTCACGCCCGACGCTTCCAGCGCGGCGCGGACAGCCTGCGCGATCAGCAGCGCGGTCTTGCCATCGCCGTGCAGGCAGATGGTGTCGACCGCAGCGGGAATCTGCGCGCCGCTTTGCGTGATGATCGCGCCCGCCTTCACCATGTCGACCATGCGCGCCGCCGCAAGATCCGGGTCGTGGATCACCGCGCCCGGCAGGGACCGGTCGACCAGCGTGGCATCGTCGTTATAGGCGCGATCGGCGAAAATCTCGCCCGCCCAGCGACAGCCCAATGCCTCGACCGCGTCTTGCTGGCGGGTGGCGGCCAGCACCATCACGATGATGTCCGGGTCGATGCGCAGCGCGCCCTCATAGGCGGCGCGGGCCAGGGACGCGTCTTCGGCGCACATGTTGGCAAGCGCGCCGTGCAGCTTGAGATGGCGCACCTTGCCGCCCGCCGCCCGCGCCATCGCCTGCGCCGCGCCCAGCTGGTAGGCAACGAGGTTGCCCAGCGAGTCGCCACTGATCTGCATCCGCCGCCGCCCGAAGCCCTGAAGGTCGGGAAAGCCCGGATGCGCCCCGATGCCGGTGCCATTCGCGACGGCGGTCTTCATCGTGGCAGCCATCACGTCCCAGTCGCCCGCATGCATGCCGCAGGCGATGTTGGCCGAGGTGATGACCTTCAGCAGGTCCTCGTCCTGCCCCATCTTCCAGGGGCCAAAGCTTTCGCCCATGTCGGCGTTCAGGTCCACGCT
>CAXICP010000059.1:0-12213 GCA_964022595.1 uncultured Salipiger sp. | reverse complement strand
GCTGAAGGTCGGCCCCTATACCGCCGGCGAAGACGTGGATTACGGCCCCGTCATCACCGCCGCGTCCAAGGCGCGCATCGAAGGTCTGATCGCATCGGGCGTCGATGCCGGTGCCTCGCTGGTGGTCGACGGGCGCGATTTCACGCTTCAGGGCTACGAGAACGGCTTTTTCGTCGGCCCGTCCCTGTTCGACAACGTCACCCCGGACATGGAGATCTACAAGCAGGAGATATTCGGCCCGGTGCTGACCCAGGTGCGCACCGAAACCTACGAGGACGCGCTGGAACTGGTGATCGACAACGAATACGGCAACGGCACCGCCATCTATACCGCCGATGGCGACACCGCGCGCGATTTCGCGCACCGGGTGAACGTGGGCATGGTCGGGATCAACTTCCCGATCCCCGTGCCGCTAAGCTACCATACCTTCGGCGGGTGGAAGAAATCGGCCTTTGGCGATCTCAACCAGTACGGCCCCGATGCCTTCCGCTTCTATACCAAGACCAAGACCGTCACGGCGCGCTGGTTCTCGGGGATCAAGGAAGGCGGCGAGTTCAATTTCAAGGCGATGGACTGACCTTCGGGCCGGATCGCCGGCATGGGTTGACAAGGCGGGGCGGCAGCAATGCCGCCCCGTTCGCGCTGTGGCGGCAGGGACACAGTTTTCATTGACCCTTGGTAAATTTCATTTTTTCAAACTCAGTCCTCACCAAATGGTTGCATTTCGCAACCAACCCGACGAAGGTGCTGCAAGTTGACAGGGTGGCCCCGCCGTCCCGTCCAGATGTTCTCTTGTTCATCCAGTACCTTCATCTTTCATGCCCGTATCGTTCCACATCCTGCCCGCCCGGGGCCTTGTCTACGTGCGCTACGTAGGGTTTGCCCGGCTCGAGGAAACCATGATGGCCTTTGGACAGTACATGCAGGATCCGCGCGCCCGGCCGGGGCAGAAGCACCTGGTCGACCTGACCGATGTGTCCGGCATGGAACACGACCCCACCGGGATCATGGCCATGCAGGCGCGCAAGGCGGACCACTTCGCCGGAACCGGCGAACAGACGCTGATCGTCTACCTGGCGCCCACCCGCATCGGTTTCGACCTGGCCCGCATGGCCGCGAAATCATGGGAGGGTCTGAACATGGTCATCCCGCTTGTCCAGCAGGACGAAACGCAGGCGCTGGCCCTGCTTGGCCAGCCTGAAACCCATGTTGCACAGTTGCTTGAAACAACTCCCCGGGGTGATCCCGGCAGATGAAACGCTTGACTTCTCCGGTATCGCGGCACACCTACTGCGAGAAACAGGCACCCCAATGATCCACTTAAACGTGCCGGAAATATCGTACATTCGCAGATGGCAATCGACCTGACACTCTATCCGAAACGGAATCTTGCCTACTTGCGCTTTCTCGGCATCGCAACGCCGGCAGAGTACATCGGCGCCATAGAACGGCTGCAGGGCGATCCGCGCATCCAGCCCGAAACGGCTCGGTTTGCCGATCTTTCGCAGATCGACGACGTCGTGTCGGACTTTCTTCAGGTGCTGTCGATGGTCGGGGTGGAATCGCGTCTGACCGGGCAGGTCCGACCCGGGGCGCGCTATGCGTTCTATGCGCCCGGCGATCTCGCCTTCGGGGCCTCGCGCATGTACCACCAGATCGCCGACAACACGCTGCCCTACCATATCGAGGTGTTCCGCGACGAGGCCGCCGCGCTGGATTACATCGGCCAGCCGGAACGCAGCATCGACGATTTCCTGCGCACCGCGCGCTGATCGCCGCCACTTGCCGAAACGCGGCGGCTCTGTCTTCCTGACCGTGGGAGGATCGCCATGACACAAGACGGTGCGGCCCCGGCCTTTCGGCTGGGCATCGAAGAAGAATACCTGCTGGTCGACAGGGCCACGCTGGCGCTGACCGAAGCCCCCGAGGGGCTGCTTGCGGCCTGCCGGGCCGATCTGGGCGATCAGGTCAGCCGCGAATTCCTGCAATGCCAGGTCGAAATCGGCACGAAACCCTGCGATGACATTGCCGCCGCGCGCGCGGATCTGCGCCGCCTGCGCCGCACCATTTCCACCCATGCCGCAAGCTTCGGGCTGTCGCCCATCGCCGCATCCTGCCATCCGCTTGCGGACTGGAAACAGCAGCCCCACACCGACAAGGACCGCTACAACGACCTGCACCGGTCGCTGGCGGCGGTGGTGCGCCGCATGCTGATCTGCGGGATGCACGTGCATGTGGAAATCGGCGATGACGGGCTGCGCGCCGATCTGATGCGCCAGGCCAGCTATTTCCTGCCCCATCTTCTGGCGCTGTCCAGTTCCTCGCCCTTCTGGCAGGGGCAGGATACGGGGCTGGCCAGCTACCGCATTTCAGTCTTCGACAACATGCCGCGCACGGGACTGCCTCCGAATTTCTCGAACTGGCAGGATTACGAACGTTCGGTTCAGGCGCTGATCGATCTGAAGTTGATCGAGGACAGTTCCAAGATCTGGTGGGATCTGCGCCCCTCGTCGCGCTTTCCCACGCTTGAGACGCGCATCATGGACGTGCAACCCCGGCTTGAGGATGCGCTGATGCTGGCGGCGCTGGTGCAATGCATCCTGCGGATGCTCTGGCGGCTGCACCGACGCAACCAGCGCTGGCGCATCTACGAAAATTTCCTGATCGCGGAAAACCGCTGGCGCGCGCAGCGGTACGGCGTGACCGAGGGGCTGATCGATTTCGGCGCCGGGGCCATCGTGCCCTTTGCCGATCTGGCCGAGGAACTGCTTGACCTGATTGCCGAAGACGCCGCCGCCCTTGGCTGCGTGCCCGAGGTCACGCGCATGCGCGACGTGGTGCGCGAGGGCACTTCGGCCAGCCGCCAGCGCGCCGCCGCCGCGCCGCATGCCGACGACCCCGAAGCGCGGATGCGCGCCGTCGTCACCCATCTGATCGACGAGTTCCACCAGGGGCTGTGACCCCCTTGCTTGCGCCGGGCGCCCCGGCGCGGCATGTACGGGGCTGGCCAGCACCGGGAAACGCCCATGAGAACCTGCATCGTCACCTCGGATTTCCATGTCCCCGGCGAAACCTTCATCAACCGGCACATCCGCCATGCCTTTGGCGGCGACACCTGCGTGCTGACCGGGCGCTTCAACGGCGATGACCCTTTCGGCAAGCCGCTGTTCGTGCGCCGCGCCCCGCTTGCCGGCGCCGACAGGCTGCGCGCGCCCTTTGCCATGGGCTGGAACGCCGTGGTCGAGGGCACGGGCCGCCTGCCCTTCGGGCGCAATCGCCAGCGGCTGGCGGACTGGCTGCGCGAACAGCGGGTCGAGGTGATCCTGGCCGAATTCGGCACGCAGGCGCTGGTGGTCGCCAAGCTGGGCGCCGAACTTGGGATTCCCGTCTTCACCTATTTCCGTGGCACCGATGCCAGTTTCGCGCTGCGCTCGCGCCAGATCGTGCGCGCCTATCGCCGGATGATGCCGCGCCTGCACGGGGTGTTTTCGGTCAGCCGCTTTTTGCTGGACAACCTTGCCGCGCACGGGGTGACACATCCGAACGCCCATGTGGTGCCTTCGAGCGTGGACATCCGCCGGTTCACCCCAGGCCCCAAGGTCGCGGGTTCGTTCCTGGCGGTGGGGCGCATGGTCGAAAAGAAGGCGCCCCATGTGACGCTGCGCGCCTTTGCCAGCGCCGCACGGGGGCGCGAGGCGCATCTGACCTTCATCGGGGACGGCCCGCTGCTGGACAGCTGCCGCGCCCTCGCCGGCGAGCTTGGCATCGCCGGTCAGGTGACCTTTGCCGGCGCGCAGCCCCATGACGCGGTGCGCGCGCAGCTGATGGCCACCGAAACCTTTCTGCAGCATTCCGTCACCGCGCAGAACGGCAACACCGAAGGCCTGCCCACCGCAATCCAAGAAGCGCTTGCCTGCGGCTGCATCACCCTGTCGACCATCCACGCCGGCATTCCCGAAGCGGTCGAGGACGGCGTCAACGGCATGTTGGTGCCCGAATGGGACGAAGCCGGGTTCGCCGCGCGGATCGAACAATTGCTGGACATGCCCGACCGCGGCCCCATGACCCGCGCCGCCCGCGCCGCTGCCGAGGCGAAATTCGATAACGCCGTGCTGCTGGGCAAGGTCGAACAGGTGATCCGCGACAGCGTCGCGCGCCGCCCCTGACGCACCTACAAGGCGGGCCCGCACGGGCGCGCTTGCAATTCGCCGCGACTCCGCACACAATCTGAACAACCGTTCAATTTCCATGAGAAAGGGAGGAGTCCCATGGATTTTGCGCTGAGCGAAGAGCAATCGGCGATCTTCGACATGGCCCATGATTTCGGGCAGGATCACATCGCCCCGCATGCGCGCGACTGGGAATCCTCGGGCACCATCCCGCGCGAACTGTGGCCCCGTCTGGGCGAGCTGGGGCTTGGCGGGATCTACGTTTCCGAAGACAGCGGCGGGTCGGGGCTCGGCCGGCTGGACGCGACGCTGGTGTTCGAGGCGCTGTCGATGGCCTGCCCGTCGGTCGCGGCCTTCCTGTCGATCCACAACATGTGCGCGCGGATGATCGACGCCTACGGCTCGGACGCGCTGAAGGCACGAATCCTGCCCGGAGCGCTGCGCATGAACACGGTGCTGTCCTACTGCCTCACCGAACCGGAAAGCGGATCGGACGCCGCGGCGCTGCGCACCCGGGCCGAGCGCACCGCGACGGGCTACGCGCTTAGCGGCACCAAGGCGTTCATTTCGGGCGGCGGCTATTCGGACATCTACGTGGTCATGGCGCGCACCGGGGGCGAGGGCCCGCGCGGCATATCCGCCCTGCTGGTCGAAGACGGAACGCCGGGGCTGTCCTTTGGCGGGCTGGAACAGAAGATGGGCTGGAAGGCGCAGCCCACGCGGCAGGTGCAGATGGACGGCTGCACCGTGCCGGCCGCAAACCTGCTGGGCGCAGAGGGCGAAGGGTTTCGCTACGCCATGGCGGGGCTGGATGGCGGGCGGCTGAACATCTCGGCCTGCTCGCTGGGCGCGGCGCAGGCGGCGCTGGACGCCACGCTGCGCTACATGGGCGAACGGCGCGCCTTCGGGCAAAGCCTCGACCGGTTCCAGGCGCTGCAATTCCGCCTTGCGGACATGGAAATCGAACTGCAGGCGGCGCGGGTCTTTCTGCGCCAGGCCGCGTGGAAGCTGGACCAGGGCGCGCCCGACGCGCCTAAATACTGCGCCATGGCCAAGAAATTCGTCACCGAGGCCGGGTCCAGGGTGGCCGACCAATGCCTGCAACTGCACGGCGGATACGGCTATCTTGCCGATTACGGCATCGAAAAGATTGTCAGGGACCTGCGGGTGCACCAGATCCTTGAAGGCACCAATGAAATCATGCGGCTGATCGTGGCGCGCAGCCTCGTGTCACGCTGATCCGCGCCGCGCGAGGGGACCCCTTATGCCCGACATCCACACCCGCATCGAAGGGCGCGCCGGTCGCATCACCCTGACCCGGCCGCATGCCCTGAACGCGCTGACCCACCAGATGTGCCTTGCCATCGAAAGCGCCATCGACGCCTGGCGCAGTGACGACGCGGTCGCGGTGGTGATCCTGGACGCGCAGGGCGATCGCGCCTTCTGCGCGGGCGGCGACATCGGCGACGTGTGGCGCGCGGGCACCGCGGGCGATTACGATCTGGGCCGCCGGTTCTGGGCCGACGAATACCGCATGAACGCCAAGCTGGCCGACTACCCCAAGCCCGTCGTCGCCTTCCTGCACGGGTTCGTCATGGGCGGCGGGGTCGGCCTTGGCGGGCATGTCTCGCACCGGGTCGTGGGCGAAAGCGCGTGCATCGCCATGCCCGAATGCGGCATCGGCTTCGTGCCGGACGTGGGCGGATCGCTGCTGCTGGCGCGCGCGCCGGGGCGGCTGGGCGAATACCTTGGCCTCACGTCAGCGCGCATGGGCCCCGGAGACGCGCTGTGCGCCGGGTTCGCCGACCTGTTCATCCCGCAGGCGCATTGGCCGGCGATCATCACCGACCTTTGCCAAACCGGGAACACCCAGAGCCTTGCCGCCATGGCCGCGCCGCCCCCCGAAAGCCCTCTTGCCGCCAGCGCGGACAAGATCGACGCCCTTTTTGCCGCCGACACCGTCGCGCAGATCGACGCCGCGCTGGCGGGCGCCCACGGCCCGCTTGCCGCCGATGCGCTGAAGGCGCTGCGCCGCAACGCGCCGCTGTCCATGGCGCTGACCCTTGAAATGCTGCGCCGCCTGCGCGCGGCGCCGGGCGGCATCCGCGAGGCGCTGATGCAGGAAGACCGCGTGTCCTACCGCGCGGTCGAAGACGGCGATTTCCTGGAAGGCGTGCGCGCGCAGATCATCGACAAGGACCGCGACCCAAGGTGGCGCTTTCAGGCGGGCGACGTGACGCCGGACAAGGTGAACGCCATGCTCGCCCCGCTTGGGGATGCCGAACTGGCGCTGTAATCACGAAAGGACATTGCATGAAGATCGGGTTCATCGGGCTGGGCAACATGGGCGCGCCCATGGCGGCAAACCTTGCCGCCGCGGGTCACGAGGTTACCGGCTATGACGTGGCGGGCGCCGTTGCCGCAGGGGTTGCGGGCGCGCCTTGCGCGGCCGAGGCTGCGGCGCAGGCCGACGTGGTCATCACCATGCTGCCCAACGGCGAGATCCTGCGCGCGGTCGCCTCGCAGGTGATCCCCGCGATGCTTCCCGGCGCGGTGCTGCTGGATTGCTCGACCGTCGATGTGGACAGCGCGCGCGCCGTGGCCGAACAGGCGCAGGCCGCGGGGCTTGGCGCGCTGGACGCGCCGGTTTCGGGCGGCATCGGGGGCGCGGCGGGCGGCACGCTGACCTTCATGGTCGGGGGCAGCGCCGCCGCCTTTGCCACCGCCGCGCCGCTGTTCGACATCATGGGCCAGAAGGCGGTGCATTGCGGCCCCTCGGGCAACGGCCAGGCGGCAAAGATCTGCAACAACATGATCCTGGGCGCGACGATGATCGCCACCTGCGAAGCCTTTGCGCTGGCCGACAAGCTGGGGCTGGCGCGCGAGGCGATGTTCGACGTGGTATCAACATCATCGGGTTCATCCTGGTCGATGAACGCCTATTGCCCCGCGCCGGGCGTGGGCCCTGCCTCGCCCGCCGACACTGGCTACAAGCCGGGCTTTGCGGCCGAGCTGATGCTCAAGGATCTGCGCCTGTCCCAGCAGGCGGCAGCGGCGGTGGATGCCGACACGCCCATGGGGGCGCGCGCGCTTGAACTCTACCGCAGCTTCGTCGAGCAAGAATCCGGCGCGGGCATGGATTTCTCGGCCATGCTGCCCCGGTTCGAAAAGCGCGGCAGGTCGTAGGGCGCAGGCCCCGGGGGCGATTCCGCTGTCGCCTCCGGGGCGCGGTCCTGATAGAAGGCCGCGCAAAAGGACGTTTGGCCATGGTTACGCTTGATATCTTCTCCGATCCGATCTGCCCCTGGTGCTATATCGGCAAGGCGCGGCTGGACGCTGCGCTGCTCAACGCGCCGGGCCATCCGCTGACCATCCGCTGGCGCCCGTTCATGCTGAACCCCGACATGCCCGCCGGGGGGATGGACCGACGCACCTACCTGGAAACCAAGTTCGGCGGCCAGCAGGGCGCGGTGGATGCCTATCTGCCGGTCGCGCAGGAAGCCGCCGCCGCCGGGCTTTCGGTCCGGCTGGACGCGATCCAGCGCACCCCGTCGACCATCGATGCGCACCGGCTGATCCACTGGGCCGGGATCGAGGGCGTGCAGACTGCCGTGGTCTCGTCGCTGTTCGCCGCCTATTTCACCGAAGGGCGCGACATCGGCGACCACGAGGTGCTGGGCGACATCGCCGATGCCTGCGGCCTTGATGCCAGCGTGGTGCTGCGGCTGCTTGGCAGCGATGCCGACCGGCGCGAGATCGTCGAAATGGACGCCGCCGCGCGCGGCATGGGCGTGACGGCGGTGCCCACCTTCGTGGTGGCGGGCCAGCACGCGGTTCCCGGCGCGCAGCCGACCGAGCTATGGGCGAAGGTGATCGCCGAAATCGCAGCCCAGGACCCGGCATCCACCTGACCCGCCAGGGCGCGCAAGAAACATCACGGGCTTGTGAGGCTGCGGCGGGCGTTGGCGCTTGTGGCCTGTCATGAAAACCCGATAGCCCGAAAACCGGACACCCGCCACGCAGGGGCCGTCAGCGGCCCGGCGGAGCGTTCCGTCATGTCCCTCCCGACCCCGAGGTCCCCCTTGCGCACCATCAACGCCCCCGGACGCGTGGAATTCGTTGCCTTGCTGGCAACGCTTTTCGCCACCATCGCCTTTTCGATCGACGCCATGCTGCCCGCCCTGCCCCAGATCGGGGCCGAGCTTACGCCCGACGACGTGAACCGTGCGCAGCTTGTCGTGACCAGTTTCGTGCTGGGCATGGGCATCGGCACGCTTTTCACCGGCCCGCTGTCCGACACGTTCGGGCGCAAGCCGGTCATCCTTGCCGGGGCGGTGATCTACATCGCCATGTCGCTGCTGGCGGCAACCGAGGATTCGCTGGAAGGCCTGCTTTTCGCGCGCATGATGCAGGGCATCGGCGCCGCCGGGCCGCGGGTCGTGGCGCTGGCCATCGTGCGGGATCTGCATTCGGGGCGCGAAATGGCGCGCATCATGTCCTTTGTCATGATGGTGTTCACCCTGTTCCCGGCGCTTGCCCCGTCGGTGGGCGCGCTGATCATCGACATCAGCAGCTGGCGCGCCATCTTCGGCGCCTTCGTGCTGCTGGCCACGATCTCGTCGCTGTGGCTGGCGCTGCGCCTGCCCGAAACCCTGCCAAAGCAAAGCCGCCGCCCCTTCAGCGTGCGTGCCCTGCGGGCAGCGCTGGCAGAATTGCTGGGCAACAAGGTGGTGCGCACGACGATCCTGATGCAGGGGCTGATCTTCGCGATGCTGTTTTCGATGATCTCATCGGTGCAGCCGATCTACGATCAAAGCTTCGACAAGGAGGACAGCTTTCCGATCTGGTTCGCCGGCGTCGCGCTATGCGCCGCAACCGGCAGCGTGCTGAACGCAGCGCTGGTGATGCGTTTGGGCATGCGGCTGCTGATCCAGGTGATGCTGGCGGCGAACGTGGTGATGGCGGCGCTGGCTCTTGCGGCCTTCGTGATCGGCTTGCCCGAAAGCTGGCGCTTCGCGGTCTTCCTGGTGTGGCAATGGTCGGTGTTCTTCCAGATGGGGCTGACCATCGGCAACGTGAACGCCATCGCGATGGAACCGGTGGGTCACATCGCCGGGCTGGCCGCATCGCTGATCGGAGCGATCGCGACGGTCATCGCGGTGGTCATCGCAGCGCCCGTGGGGCTGCTGTTCGATGGCACGCCTGTGCCGCTTGCCGCCGGAATTCTTGTCGAGGCGGTGCTGGCGCTGCTTGCGATGCGCTGGCTGCTGCGGATCGAATCGCGCGGCTGACCCGGCAGGGCGATGCCGCGCCCGTCGCGCGCTGGCTGCCGCGCCGCCGGGTCACGCCCTGCGGCGGTTCGCCGTGTCATCCTCGGGCAGGTGAAAGACGCCCATGTCCCCGATCAGCCCCTGGGCATGGCCCCGAATGCGCAGGCCAAGCGCCGCCATTTCCTCGCTGAGGCCGGCGGTTTCCTGAGTTTCGGAATCCAGCCGCGCCAGCGTCGCGGACAGATCATCCATCCCCTTTGCCTGACCGTCGCTTTCATCGCGGATCCGGCTGATCATCTGGCTGACGGAGCTGACCTCCTCGACGATGGCGGACAGCCGGGCGCCCGCCTCGTTCACGAGCCGCGCGCCGTTGGTGACCTGTTCCTCGCTGTCCAGGATCAGCGTCTTGACCCCTGCGGCCGCGTCGGACGTGCGCTGCGCAAGCTGGCGCACCTCGGATGCGACCACCGCAAAGCCCTTGCCCGCCTCGCCCGCGCGCGCGGCCTCGACCCCGGCGTTCAGCGACAAAAGATTGGTCTGAAAGGAAATATCGTCGATCAGGTCCATGATCTTGCCGACCTCGGACGAGC
Source organism: uncultured Salipiger sp. (assembly GCA_964022595.1). Lineage (GTDB taxonomy): Bacteria > Pseudomonadota > Alphaproteobacteria > Rhodobacterales > Rhodobacteraceae > Salipiger. Next base: position 2,184 of record CAXICP010000059.1, on the reverse strand, counting down.
TTTTTTCGATCAGTTGCATCGCCTCGATCGCCTGGTTTGTCACCGCGCCGCCATGTTCCGCGCTTTCGCGCGCAACCTGCGCGCGCTTCGACGCGGCGCTTGCCTGTTCGGCGGTCCCGCTCAGCGCGCTTGTCATCGTCGACATGTTCTGAACCGCAAGGCTTAGGTCGTTGGCCTGGCGTTCGCTGCGCTGCGACAGATCACTCGTCACCCCTTCAAGACCGCGCGCTTCTTCTTCGAAGTCGAACGCCTTCCTGTTGGCGCCCGAAATCGCGTTTTCAAGCTGCGCCACGGCCTGATTGAAATCGCTGCGCAAGGATTCGAAGGCTTCGGGCAGCGGCGTTTCGATCTTGCACGACAGGTCCCTGTCTGCGAGACGGCGCAGGTGATCGTTGAACAGCGTGACCACCTGGCGGGTTTCGCGTTCGGCAGACTCGGCGCGGGCCTTTGCCTCGGCGGATTTGTGGCTTTCATCCGCCAGCATCTCGCGGCTTTCCTCGATCCGGCGAGAGGCCGCGTGGCGCTGCAGGATCGACAGGCTTAGCACGACGGTTTCCATCACGACGACACCGGCATGCAGCGAGGTGCGCATGACGTCTTCCAGAAAATCGACCGACGGATAGACCAGCCCGGGAAAGAACAGCGTCAGCACCGCATGGTGCACCGCCACCAGCCCGGCGCCGTAGAGCATGACGCTGACCCGGTTCATCACCGAGATCCCGGCAAGCATGACGAAGTACAGCATATGCGTGTCGACCTGCCAGGGATGCATCTGGTAGATCGCCGTCAGGATCATCACCTCGGCCAGGATCGCCGTGGCGACCGCGAAATCGCGCAGCTTCGATTGCATGCGGATCGACAGGAACGCCATCGCCAACAAGGCCAGCGCGCTGAGGGTGGCGGGCATGTTCGCCAGCCCCATGTAAAGGTCGGTCACGATGTTGACCGGCAGCATCATCACGCCCAGAAGCAACACAAGCACTTCCGGAAGGCTCTGAACACGGTCGATTAATCTAGAGATCATCCGGAAACTCCGCAGATGGAAGAGATGGATCGCGCATCGCGCACGGTCCAGGCGCCAAGATCGACAAGCCGGCCGATGGGCGGCGCCGTGTCAAAGACGGCCAGCGTGCCGAAGGCGGCGGAAAACGGTCCGACCAGCCGCCCGCCGGCCGCAAGCACCAGCGCATCCGCCCCGCCCGACCAGGGCGGCGCGATGACCAGAACGATGTCGCCTGCCGCTTCGGGCGCTGGCCCGAGGGCGGCGGCAAAGGTGCTGCCGACGCCGAAAATCAGGGCGGCGGCAATCATCAGGGCATCAAGCCAGGGGCGAAGTCGGGTTTTCATCCCCCAGCCTTACCTCTTGCCGCCTTTCCAGATCGTTACGCCGCTGCCCATTTCTTCCGCAGGGCAGGCGATTGTCGGTATGCCAATGCATACTGCACTTTTTCTTCATGCAAATCTGGTCTAAAGCGCGCAGCATGGACCGCGTGTAGACAGGAAAGGATTCCGTATGTCGAAGATCAAGGTCGACAACCCGATCGTCGAGATGGATGGCGACGAGATGACCCGCATCATCTGGGATTTCATCAAGAAGAAGCTGATCCTTCCATATCTCGATCTGGATCTTCTGTATTACGATCTTGGCATCGAAAGCCGCGATGCCACCAATGACCAGATCACCATCGATGCCGCTGAAAAGACAAAGGAAGTCGGCTGCGCGGTGAAATGCGCCACGATCACGCCGGATGAACAGCGGGTCGAGGAATTCGGGCTTAAGCAGATGTGGAGATCGCCCAACGGGACGATCCGCAACATCCTTGGCGGCGTCGTGTTCCGCCAGCCGATCATCTGCCGCAACGTGCCGCGCCTTGTGCCCGGCTGGACCCGGCCCATCGTGATCGGTCGCCACGCCTTCGGAGATCAGTACAAAGCGACGGATTTCACCTTTCCCGGGGCCGGCAAGCTGACGATGAAATTCGTCGGCGAAGATGGCACCGTCATCGAGAAAGACGTGTATGATGCCCCCTCGGCCGGGGTTTACCAGGCGATGTACAACCTTGACGCGTCGATCATCGACTTCGCGCGCGCCTCGCTCAACTACGGGCTGATGCTGCGCTGGCCGGTGTACCTGTCGACCAAGAACACCATCCTCACGGCCTATGACGGGCGGTTCAAGTACCT
>CAXICP010000058.1:0-12217 GCA_964022595.1 uncultured Salipiger sp. | reverse complement strand
CGAGCGGCTCGGCGCGTCCGGCACCGACGCGGCGGACCCGCTGTGGCGGATGCCCTTCTGGGACCCGTACGAGGCGCGGATCGAACCGGGCATCGCCGATCTGGACAACGCGCCGGCGGGCGGGATGGCCGGGTCGATCACCGCCGCGCTGTTCCTGCGCCGCTTCGTGACCGACACGCCGGCCTACGTGCATTTCGACATCTACGGCTGGAATCCCGCCGCCGCGCCCGCCCGTCCCAAGGGCGGCGCCGGGCAAGGGCCGCGCGCGATCCTTGGGGCGCTGCCGGCGCTTCTGGGGCTATGAGCGCGCTGGTGACGGACCGCCGCAGGGCGCCGGCCAACGACCGGGTCGTGTCCCGCGCCCATGCGCAGGATTTTCCCGACCTGTGCGCCGTCGATCCGCGCCCGTCCTATGTGGCGCGGGCCGTGGTCGACCTGGCCGCCACCCCGGGCGGGCGGCGCGAAAGACAGCTGCGCTATGGGGATGCCTTTGACCTGCTTGAAGAACGGGACGGCGCGCTGTTCGGCTATGCGCCCGATGCCGCCTATGCCGGTTGGCTGCCCGCCGGATCGCTTGCCCCCGCCATCCAGCGCGGCGCGCCGACGCATCGCGTGGCGCTGCGCCACACCCATGTCTACGCCGCCCCCGACATGAAGACGCCCGAAACCGGTGCGCTGTCGCACCTGTCGCGCCTTGCCGCCACCGGGCGCCGCGAGGGGCGGTTCACGCAGACCGAACTGGGCTGGGTGCCCACGGCCCACCTTGAAAGCGAACAGCACCGCGACCCCGTCGCGATCGCCGGGCTGTATCTTGGAACGCCCTATCTTTGGGGCGGGAACAGCGGCTTTGGCATCGACTGTTCGGGCTTGGTACAGGCGTCCCTTGCCGCCTGCGGCCTGCCCTGCCCCGGCGACAGCGACCAACAAGAGCTTGCCTTGGGCGACACGCTGCCCCCCGGCACCGCCCCGCAACGGGGCGATCTGCTGTTCTGGAAGGGGCATGTGGCTTTGGTCAGCGCGCCGGACGAGATCCTGCACGCCAACGCCTTTCACATGGCCGTCGCCGTCGAGGGGCTGCGCGACGCGGTGGCCCGGATCGACGCGCAGGGCGACGGGCCCGTCACCCGCCACGCCCGCCTGGCCCCTGCCTGAGACGCTATCGCCGCCCCTCGCGCAGCCAGGCCCCGACGATGCAGCTTGCCGCAAGCAGCAGGGTCAGCCAGGCCGGAAGCAACGGGATCTGGCGCACGTCCATGGTCTGGTAGGCTTCGCGCGGGGTGATCCCGATCCAGCCGCGCCCGGCAGCAGGGCGCCCCGCCGACACGGCGCGGATGCCCGGAATCCCGTCCTGCAGGCGCAGGATGCCGCCGCGCATGGCGTCCACCGCGGGTTCCAGCGCGGCGCCGCTGGCGATGGTCTGTTCGAATTCCCGGGGCGCGGCGGGGCCAAGCCCGATCACCGCCTCCTGCTCGCCTTCGGTCAAGCGGTAAAGCCCGATTTCGGGGCCCTCGTACAGCGCTTCGAACCGGCCGGGGGAAATTTCGTTCAGCGTGATCTGCTCGGATTCGCCGTCCGGGCGCGTGATGGTGACCGCGCCGACGCTGTCGTCCAGGGACCTGCGGATGATGCGCATGGTCTGGCCCGTGGCCTCGGCCCACAGCGCCTCTTCTTCAAGTTCGGGTTCCTTCATCATCCAGTGGGCAAGCCGGCGCAGCAGTTCCAGCTGCGGGCCGCCCCCTTCGAAGCCGCGCGACCACAGCCAGGCCTGATCCGAGGCCAGCAGCGCCACGCGCCCTTCCCCGACCCGGTCAAGGATCAGCAGCGGCTTGTCTTCGGCGCCGGTCATCACCACCTCGCCCTGCGAAGGGTCGACTTCGACCTGACGCAACCACCGCCCCCAGCTGTCGGCGCCGCCCAGCCCGGCGGTCACCGGGTGCCGCTGGCCCAAGTCCGTCACCGCCGGGCGATAGGCTTCGTCCATCACCCGCGCGGTCGGTTCGGCGGGCAGCACATCGGCAAGCGGCGAGCGATAGATGGAATCGGCGCTGGCGAAATCCGGCCCCGCCGCCACAAGCACCGCGCCGCCGTTTTCAACATAGTTGCGCACGTTATCCAGGTAGATCGACGGCAGGATGCCGCGCCGCTTGTAGCGATCGAAGATGATAAGGTCGAAATCGTCGATCTTTTCCAGGAACAGCTCGCGCGTCGGAAAGGCGATCAGCGACAGTTCCGTCACCGGCACGCCGTCCTGTTTTTCGGGCGGGCGCAGGATGGTGAAATGCACAAGGTCGACCGAACTGTCGGATTTCAGCAGGTTGCGCCATGTGCGCCCGCCTGCATGCGGTTCGCCCGAGACAAGCAGCACGCGCAAACGGTCGCGCACGCCGTTGATCTGCACCAGCGCGGCGTTGTTGCGGTCGGTCAGCTCTCCGTCCACGCCGGGGGTCGAAAAGCGGATGACGTTCAGCCCCCCGTGCGGCAGTTCGATGGGCAGCTCGACATCCTCGCCGACGGGCACGGTAAAGCCCTGCGGCGCGCCGCCGTCGACCTCGATGTTCAGCGGCACCTGCGCATCCCCCGGGGCGGCGCCGTCGTCTTCGATGCGCAGGCTTAGCGTGACCGGCTCGCCCAGGATGGCGAAGGCGGGGGCGTCGCGCACCACGAGCCTGCGGTCCCAGTCATCTTCGCGGCCCGTCAGCAGCAGCTGCATCGGCGCGGGCAGCACCGGTGCGCGGTCCAGATCGTGCAGGCGCCCGTCGGACAAAAGAAACACCCCGGCGATGCGGCCGCGCGGCTCCTCGGCCATGGCCGAGGACAGCGCGGTCATCAACTGGGTGCCGGTGTCGCCTTCGCCATCGCCGACCTCGATCCGGCGCACCTCGGTGTCGGGGCGCGCCTCAAGGCGGGCCTGCAGCGTGCTAGCCGCGTCTTCGGTCACCGCCATCCGGTCGGCAAGGCGTTGCGAGGCGCTCTTGTCAACCACCATCAGCACGATGTCCGACAGCGGCGCGCGGTCTTCTTCCTGAAAGGACGGCTGCGCCAGCGCGGCCACCAGCACGGCCCCCGCCAGAAAACGCAGCGGCCAGCCGCGCAGCCCGCGCCACAGCGCCAGCCCCGCGCCAAGCACGGCGATCAGGCCAAGCGCGGCGATCACCGGCCAGGGCAGAAGCGGGTCGAAAACGATCTGTCCGGTCATTGGCCCAGCCTGTCCAGAAGTGCGGGCACGTGAACCTGGTCCGACTTGTAGTTGCCGGTCAGCACATGCATCACGAGGTTGACCCCGAAGCGATACGCGATCTCGCGCTGGCGTTCCCCGGCAAAGCCCGACCCCATCCGCACCAGCGGCGTGCCACGGTCGTCGGTGGCCCAGGCGGCGGCCCAGTCGTTGCCGCCGATCACCACGGGGGTCACGTTGTCATTGAGGTTGCGGAACGGCATACCCTCGACCATCTCGGCGTCGGGAGCGGCGGCCTCGACCCAGACATCGCGGCTGGCATAGCGCCCGGGGAAATCCTGCAGCAGGTAGAAGGTGCGCGTCAGCACGTGGTCCTGCGGGATCGGTTCCAGCGGAGGAATATCCAGCGGCGCCGCCAGTTCCTGCAGCTTGCGCCCCTCGGGGCTGGCGGCGCCAAAGCCGGCCACATCCGCATCGCGCGTGTCGAACAGGATCATCCCGCCCGAGCGCAAATAGTCGTTCAGCCGCGCATAGGCTTCGGGCGACGGGTCGGCCTGCCCTTCGGTCACCGGCCAGTAGATCATCGGGAAAAACGCCAGCTCGTCGGTTTCAAGGTCGATGCCCATGGGGTCGGCGGGTTCGACGGAGGTGCGAAAGAACAGCACGTCCGACAGCCCGCGCAGCCCGGCCTGGGCCATGTCGTCGATGGCGTCGTCCCCGGTCAGCACATGGGCCAGCGTCACCTCGGACGCGGCAAGGATGGCGGCATCGTCCGACAGCCCCTCGTCCTGCGCGCGGGCCTGCGGCGCGGCAAGCACCAGCGCAAGCACAAGCGCCGATGCCCGCGCGGCCCGCGCCCCGGTCAGCCGCCCCGACAGGGCAAGCGACGCGATCACGTCGGCCATCAGCAACAGCACGGCCCCGGCCAGGAACCAGCCCGCAAGCGGTGTTTCGCGGGGGCGCGACAGCCCTTCGACGGTGATGCGCTCGGGCCATGCGGCGGGTTCGAAACCCATGTCGGCGCCGGCCACGTTGCGCGCAAGGCTGCGGTCTTCGCCCTGATACAGCCCCGGCTGAAGCTCGGGGCCAAGCGGGTCAGCCAGCAGCGCCTCGCCCGCGACGCCGGGCAGGTTGGCCGCGTCCGTCACCCGCCCGAAGGCATCAAGCACGCGGATCGGCTGCCAGACCGTGCCCGCCAGATCCTCGGGCGTGGGCGCGGCGGGCATGGACGACACCGCAAGCCGTTCCAGCATGGACACGAAAAGCCCCGACAGCGGCAGCGACGACCATTCGGCATTCGCCGTCACATGGAACAGCACCACCTGCCCCTGACCCACGCGCTTGCGGGTCACCAGCGGCGTGCCGTCGGTCAGCTGCGCGATCGAGCGGGCGGCCAGCGTGGGATCGGGCTGCGCCATGACCTGGCTGCTGACGGTGACATCGGGGGGGATTTCCAGCCCGGCAAATGGGCTGTCCTGCGGGAAGGGCGCAAGCGATTTCGGCTCTCCCCAGCTCATGGCGCCGCCGACGCTGCGGCCCCCGGCGCGCAGGCGCACGGGCATCAGCGGGTCTTCTTCGGATCGGCTGACATCGCTGGCCGCAAGGCGCGGGCCGGCAAAGCGCAGCAGCGTGCCGCCCTGTTCGACCCAGTCCTGCACGCCCTGCGCTTCGCCGGGGGCAAGCGTGGCCACGTCGGCCAGCACGATGACATCCGGGTTGGCGGGCAGCACCTCGGCCAGCGTGCCGTCCAGCAGATCGGCGGTGGGTTCCAGCGCCTTGTGCAGGAAATGCAGCGGGGCAAGCAGTTCCAGCCCCTCGCGGTTCTCGTTGCCGGCCATCAGCGCGACCTCGCGCCGGCGCAGGCTGTCGTCGGGAAGCGACACGGCCCCGGCGCTGCGGGCGCCTTCGATCTCGAACCGGGTGATGCGCGCGCGCAGCTCGGCGGGCAGCGACAGCGCCAGCGTGGCATCGGTCGCGGATTGGTCGAACAGCGCCGGGGCGCGCACCAGCACCGCCGGGTTGCCCGCGGGGTCAAGCCCATGCGCGGCGACGGACACTTCGGCTTCGGGGCCGGGGCGCAGGCGGCGCAGGCTCAGCATGACATTGCCATCCTCGTAGGTGGCGGGCAGCAGGGCGTAATGCGCGCGCGGGCTTTCGAACACGGTGACGGTGCCGCGCGATTCCAGCGCCGCAAGCAGGGGCGCGCGGCTGGGGCGCGCAAGCCCGTCGGACATCCAGTAACTGTCGAAAGCGCCCTCGGGCAGGCGTTCGATGGCGCGGGCGATCGTGGTTTCGTCCGGCTGCCAGGGTTCGGGCAGGATGCCTTGAAGCCGCCTGCGCAGCACGCCCGCCGCCTGGAAAACGGTGTCTTCGGGCGCGGTAAGCCGCATCAGCGCCACGGGGCGCGATTGCCGTTCGGCGCGGGTCAGCAGCGCATCCAGCGCGTCCTGCCGTTGTGCCCAGTCGGACGCCGAGGACCAGCTTGCATCCATCACAACCAGCAGCGGGCCCCTGCCCGCCGCGTCGGCCCCGTCGCCGCGCGGGTTCAGCACCGGCCCCGCAAGGCCCAGGATCACCGCCGCCACCGCCAGCATCCGCATCAGCAACAGCCACCAAGGCGTGCGGTCAGTGACCTGGTCGTCATCGGTCAGACCAAGCAGCAGCGCCACCCCCGGAAAGCGGCGTCGGATCGGCGCGGGCGGCACCGCGCGCAGGATCAGCCACAGGATGGGCAGGGCCAGAAGCCCCAGCAAAAGCCAGGGCGCGGTGAACCCAAGGGGGCCAAGCATGGTCATCCGTGGCCTCCGTCCATGGCGCGCCAGACCCACAACAGCGCCGATTGCGCGCTGTCACCGGTATGATGGCACAGGTACTGCCATCCCGTCAGCCGCGACAAATGGTCAAGCCGCGCCTTGCGTTCCGCCAGCCGGTCAAGATAGCGCGCACGCAGATCCCCCGCCTTGAGCGTTTCATGCGCAAGGCTGCCGCCCATGCTTTCGAATATGGTGCGGCCCTTGAAGGGAAAGCTTTCCTCGGTCGGGTCCAGCACCTGCAGCAGAACGCCGCGCACGCCCCGGTCGGCCGCCTTGGTCAGCGCCAGTTCCACCGTTTCGATATCGCCCATGAAATCCGAAACGAACACGGCGCGCGAATGCGGGATGATGCCGCGATGTTCGGGGGCCGCGTAATCCTCGGGCGCCTCCTGGGACAGCGCCTCGGCAAGGCGCAGCACCTGGATGTCGCCGTTGCGCGGCGGCAGGGACCAGCCGGTAAATCCCACACGTTCGCCCCCGCGGATCAGCAGGATCGACACCGCCAGCGCGATCAGGCGCGCCCGGTCCGCCTTGTGCGGCAGATCCTTGGACGACGAGAACCGCATCGACGCGCCCCCGTCCACCCAAAGCTGCACCGACTGGGCGATCTGCCATTCGCGTTCGCGCACGAACTGTTCGTCCCCGCGCGCCGAGCGGCGCCAGTCGATGCTGCGCATCGTGTCCCCCGACCGCAGGGGGCGGTACTGCCAGAAATCATCGCCCAGCCCCGCGCGGCGCCGGCCGTGTTCGCCCAGCAGCACGGTGCCCGCAAGCTGTTCGGCGCGCGCCAGCAGCGCGGGAAACCGGGACGCTTCGATTTGCGCATCGCGGCGCAGCCAGGTGACGGTGTCGTTCAAGCCGCCGCCTCGGTGCGGGCGATGCCGCCGGCGACCTCGTCGATCAGCGCGCCCAGATTTTCGCCCCGCGCCCGGGCCGAGAAGGTCAGCGCCATGCGGTGCACCAGCACCGGGCGCGCCATGTCGATCACATCCGCCGGCGACGGGGCGAGGCGTCCCTGCAACAGCGCCCGCGCCCGCACCGTAAGCATCAGCGCCTGAGCCGCGCGCGGCCCCGGCCCCCAGGCCACCGTGTCCCTGACCCGCTGCGATGCCGCCGCTTCGTCGGGGCGGAAGGCGCGGACCAGATCAAGGATCATCTCGACCACCGCATCGCCCACCGGCATCCGGCGCAGGAGCGTCTGCGCCGCCATCAGCGAGGCGGGGTCGAACACCTGGTGGGCCTGCGCATCCTGCGTGCCGGTGGTGGCCAGCAGGATGTCCTTTTCGGTATCGCGGTCGGGATAGGCCACGTCGATCTGCACCAGAAAGCGGTCAAGCTGGGCTTCGGGCAGCGGGTAGGTGCCTTCCTGTTCGATGGGGTTCTGGGTCGCCAGAACATGGAAGGGCGGCGCAAGCTGGCGCGTCTCGCCCGCGACGGTCACGACCTTTTCCTGCATCGCCTGCAACAGCGCCGACTGGGTGCGCGGCGAGGCGCGGTTGATCTCGTCCGCCATCAGCAACTGGCAGAAGATCGGCCCCTGTATGAACTTGAACGCGCGGCTGCCGTCCGCCCCGGTTTCCAGCACTTCGGACCCAAGGATGTCGGCGGGCATCAGGTCGGGCGTGAACTGGATGCGGTTGCCGTTCAGCCCCATCACCGTCGACAGCGTGTCCACCAGCCGGGTCTTGCCCAGCCCCGGCAGGCCGATCAGCAGCCCGTGGCCGCCGCACAGAAGCGCCGCAAGGGTCAGTTCGACCACGCGTTCCTGCCCGATGAAGCGGGCGTTGATCGCACGCTTGGCCTCGGCCAGCTTGTCTTCCAGCGCCTCGATCTCGGCGACCAGGTCCTCGGCCATGATGCGACTCCTTGCATTTCCCGCGTTCTGGGACAGACTCTATTACGCGGTTGGGAAAGTACCAAAGAAATGAAATCACAAAATTCCGTTACAGCCGGGCTGGACCGGTTCGCTGCCACTGCAAATGGCGCCCAAGGGCGCAAATTGCCGCCGGTCCATAGATGGAATCCGCCCCTGTGCGGCACCATGGACATGGTGATCCGGCGCGACGGCAGCTGGTGGCACGAGGGCGCCCCGATCCGGCGCGAGGCGCTTGTTCGGCTGTTTTCGACGATCCTGCGCAAGGATGGCGCGGATTTCGTGCTGGTGTCACCGGTCGAGAAATGGATCATCACGGTCGAGGATGCGCCCTTTGTCGCCGTCGACATGGATGTGTCCGGGGCGGGGCAGGATCAGACGCTGCGCTTTGTCACCAATGTCGGGGACAGCTGCGTCGCGGGGCCGCAAACCCCCATTCGCGTCACCGAAGACCCCGCCACGCGCGAACCTTCGCCCTATGTCATGGTGCGCGACGGGCTTGAGGCGCTGATCGATCGCAAGACGTTCTACCGGCTGGTGGATCTTGGGGTCGAACAGGATGGGCGTTTCGGAGTGTGGTCCGGGGGGGAATTCTTTGCCCTGGCCAACAGCATTCCCGGCTGAGCGCGCGCGCCAAGCCCTGTTGCCTGTCGCCCCCGGGGGTGAAAGAAATCAGCACAAGGCGCTGCCACAACCGATCACCCTTTGCCGACCAAGGAACACCCCATGGCCTACAGCTACGACGACCAGAACATCTTTGCCAGGATCCTGCGCAACGAGATCCCGAACGACACCGTGCTGGAAACCGAACACAGCCTGGCGTTCAACGACATCCGCCCGCAGGCGCCGATCCACGTGCTGGTGATCCCCAAGGGCAAATACGTCAACTACGACGATTTCGCCCGCAACGCCCCGGATGCCGAGATCATCGATTTCACCCGCACCGTCGGCAAGGTCTGTCAGATGAAGGGCGTCGAAAACGACGGGTTTCGCGCCATCATGAACGCCGGCATCCACGGCGTGCAGGAAGTGCCGCACCTGCACATCCACATCCTTGGCGGCCGCCCGCTGGGCCGGATGCTGGACAAGGGCTGAACCGCGCGGCGCGGGGAATGCCCCCGCGCCGGCCTGGCGGATCAGGCGGCGCTGCGCGAGCGGGTCAGTTCCAGGAACACGTCCTCAAGATCGGCCTGTTCGGTGCGCACGTCGCGGATGACGATGCCCGCGTGATGCACCAGCGCCAGCACGTCGCCCGCCGACACCTGCGAGGACCGGTAGCTTAGCGCGATCTGCCCGGTGCCGCGCCGCTCGGCGTTGATCCCCGGACCGGATGGCAGCACATCGGGCATGGTTTCCGGTTCGATCACCAGTGTCTTGGCATCCAGCTGCCCCAGCAGGTTGCTGGTGCTGTCCCGGGCGACCACCGCGCCCTGGTTGATGATGGCGATCTCGTCGCACATCTCTTCGGCCTCTTCGAGGTAATGGGTGGTCAGGATGATGGTCATCCCCCGTTCGCGGTTCAGCTTGCGCACGTTGCGCCACAGCATCTGGCGCAGCTCGATGTCGACCCCCGCCGTCGGCTCGTCCAGCACCAGGATATGCGGGTGATGCACCAGCGCCTTGCCCAGCAGCAGGCGGCGCCGCATGCCGCCCGACAGGGTGCGCGCATAGGCATCGGCCTTGTCTTCCAGCCCGATCATGGCAAGGATTTCATCGCTGCGCCGGTCGCGCTTGGGCACGCCGTACAGCCCCGCCTGCACCTCAAGCGCGGCGCGCGGCGAAAAGAACGGGTCCAGGTTCAGTTCCTGCGGCATCACCCCGATCGCGGCGCGCGACTGGCGCGGGTTGCGATCCTGGTCCCAGCCCCAGATGTCGACCTTGCCCGACGTCTTCTTGACCAACCCCGCAAGGATGTTGATCAACGTCGACTTTCCCGCCCCGTTCGGCCCCAGCAGGCCGAAAATCGACCCCGTGGGAATGGTCAGGTCGACGCCGGTCAGCGCCTCTTTTCCGCCCGCATACGTCTTGCGCAGCGCCTCGATCCGGATCGCGTCTCCAGTCATCCCGAGCCTTGCTCCTACAGGTTTTTCCGCTCATAACGCAGGTAGTGCAGCTGCAACGAAAAGGAAACCTCGGCCATGACGACCCAAGCCCCAGAAACCAAGGTTGTCGACAGCTGGCGCATTGCCTGCGATGGCGGCGAAGGCGCGCTTGGTCATCCCCGGGTCTGGTTGCTTATCCCGCAGACGGACGGCTTCGTGGAATGCCCCTATTGCGATGCGAAATACGTCCACCGTGATTTCGAGGGCAAGGTCTAGGCCGGTGATGCCGGCCCCGCTGCCGCGCCCCGCCGCCGCCTGACATGCTGGCGCTTTTTCTCAAGACGCTTCCGTTCTTTGCGCTGATCGGGCTGGGATACGGCGCCGCGCGGCGCGGTTTCTTCGCCGAAGCGGCCACCGCCGCGCTGACCCGGTTCGTGTTCTACTTTGCGCTGTCCGCGATGCTGTTCCGCTTTTCCGCATCGCTGTCGCTGGCGCAGATCTTCGATGCAAGGCTGGCCGCCGCCTACCTGCTGGGCACGCTGGCGGTCTATGGCGTGGCCACCGCCGTGGCCTTTGCCCGCCGCCAGAACATGCAGACCGCCGCCATCGAGGCGCAGACCGCCAGCATCGGCAACACCGGCTTCCTTGGCCTGCCCATGCTGTCGCTGCTGCTTGGCGAAGCCGCCGTCGCGCCGATCATCCTGCTGCTGACCATCGACCTTGTGGTCTTTGCCACGCTGTTGGTGGTGCTGGTCGCGGGCGCGCGGCAGGGCCGCATCACCGCCGGCGTATTGCGGCCCATCGGCGTCGGGCTGGTGAAGAACCCGATGATCGTGTCGATCACCGCCGGGCTGGCCGTGTCCGCGTCGGGGCAGCCGCTGCCGGGCGTCGTGCTGGATTTCGCGGTGATGCTGGGCAATGCCGCGACGCCCTGCGCGCTGTTCGCCATCGGCGCGTCGCTGGCGGGCAAATCCGCCGAACGCCTTGCCGTCGCCGGCTGGCTGAGCTTTGCCAAGCTGGTGCTGCATCCGCTGTTCGTGGCGGCGGGCGTGTACCTGGTGTTTCCCGTCCCGCCCTTTCAGGCCGCCGTGGCCGTCAGCACCGCCGCCATGCCGGTGGCGGGCAACGTGTTCATGCTGGCGCAGCATTACGGCATCGCGCCGCAGCGGGTGTCTGCGGCAATTCTCGTTTCCACCGCGTTCAGCATCGTGACGCTAAGCGCCGTGATCGCATTGGTAAGCCCATGAGCCTTTACATCGACGCCGACGCCTGCCCCGTCAAGGACGAGGCCGAGCGCGTCGCCACCCGCCACAAATGCCCCATGTTCGTGGTGTCCAACGGCGGTCTGCGCCCGTCGCGCAACCCGCTGGTGGAAACGGTGATCGTGCCCGACGGGCCCGACGTGGCCGACATGTGGATCGCCGATCGCTGCGGGCCGGGCGACGTGGTGGTGACCGGAGACATCCCCCTTGCGGCGAAATGCATCGAGGCCGGCGCGCAGGTGCTGCGCCACAACGGCGAGCGTTTCACCACCGCCAACATCGGCCAGCAGCTTGCCATGCGCGACCTGATGGCCGACCTGCGCGCCGCCAACCCGCTGGGCGCGGGCGGCGGCGGCAAGGGATTCACCAAGGCGGACCGCTCGCGTTTTCTGGGCGCGCTGGAACAGGCATTGCGACAGGCAAAGGGATAGGACCATGACCATCAACGCGGTGATCTTCGACATCGGCAACGTGCTGATCCGCTGGCAGCCCGAACTTTATTTCGACACGCTCATGGGCGAGGAACGGCGCCGCGACATGTTCGCAAGCGTCGATCTGCACGCCATGAACGAAGGCATCGACGCGGGCGCGCCGTTCCGCAGCCAGGTTTACGATTGCGCCGAAGCCAACCCCGCCTACGCCGAGCACATCCGCCACTGGCATGACAACTGGGTCAAGCTTGCCTCGCCCGCCATTGACGGGTCGGTGACCATCCTGCGGGCGCTGCGGGCGCAGGGCACGCCGGTGTTCTTCTTAAGCAATATCGGCATGGGACCGTTTGAACAGGGGCAAGACGCCTACCCGTTCCTGCGCGAATACGACCGGGCCTATATCTCGGGTGAAATGAAGGCGATCAAGCCCCACGCCCCCATCTACGAAATGGTCGAGGCCGACTGCGGGCTTGCCCCCGAAACGCTGCTGTTCGCCGATGACCGGCATGACAACATCGCCACCGCCGCCTCGCGCGGGTGGCAGACGCATGTGTTCACCACCCCCGAGCGCTGGCAGGCGTGCCTGATCTCGCACGGGGTGCTGCCCGGCCCCGTGCTGTG
>CAXICP010000057.1:0-12218 GCA_964022595.1 uncultured Salipiger sp. | reverse complement strand
GGGGCGCTTGCATGACGCCGCTGCCCCGACTCATGGTCGCGCCCAACGGGGCGCGGCGCACCAAGGCCGACCACCCTGCCCTGCCCATCACCGATGATGAACTGGTCGCGGCCACCCGCGCCTGCGTCGCCGCCGGGGCCGATGGCGCGCATCTGCATCTGCGCGACGGCGACGGGCAGCACCTGCTGGATGCGGGCCGCTATCGCGCACTGCTGGCCCGGCTTGAAGCGGAAGTGCCGGGCGTCTACCTTCAGGTCACGTCCGAAGCGGCGGGGCGCTATGATGCGCAGACGCAGCGCGCGATGGTGCGGGCGCTGAAACCGCGCCACGTGTCGGTGGCGCTGCGCGAAATGGTCCGCCAGCCCGAAAACTGGCCCGCCGCGCGCGATTTCTATCACTGGGCCGCCGATGCGGGGGTCGAAATTCAGCACATCCTGTATTCACCGCAAGAGGTTCAGGGCTTTGTCATCGCGTTGGACAACGGCCATATTCCGGGCAGGCACCACCTGGTGCAGCTGGTGCGCGGCACCTATGCCAATGGCGCCGACGGGGCGCTGCCGCTGGCGGATTACCTGCACGAGATGAGCAAGGCCACCGATCACAGCTTCGACTGGATGCTGTGCAGTTTCGGCGCCGATGAAACCGCAAGCCTTGTCGAGGCCGCGCGCGCCGGTGGCAAGGCGCGGGTCGGGTTCGAAAATTCGCTGCACAACGCCGATGGCAGCCGCGCCGCCGACAATGCCGAACGCGTGCGCGAGGTGCATGCCGCGCTGCCGCAACCGGCGCACGCGCCGTCCTGACAGGCTTTCTCTCCGGGCTCCCTCCCCATCCGGAAAGGCGAACGCCGCGCGCAATTTGATGCGCGCGGCGTTTCGTTCTGGCATCGGGGAAAATTGCACCGCCCCCTGCGGCAGGGTACACAAGCGCGGCATTCACCCCACGGAGCCCGCCGATGCGCCGCCGATCCGCCGTCTTTTCGATCCCGCGAGCCGCCTGATGGCGCCGCGCGCCAAGCCCGTTCCGCTGTATGAAATGGTCGACAGCACGCTGCGGCGCCGGCTGCTGGATCGCAGCTATCCCCCCGGCTCGATGATCCCCAGCGAAATGAAGCTGGCCGCCGAGCTGGGCGTCAGCCAGGGCACCGTGCGCCGCGCGCTGAACGGGCTGGTCGACGAGGGGCTGCTGCTGCGCCGGCAGGGGCTGGGCACCTTCGTGCCCGAAATCGACGACCGCAAGGCGCTGTTCCTGTTCTTCAACCTCGAAGGGCATGACGGCGCGCATGAAATGGCCGCCGCGCAGCTTGTGTCGAACCAGACCGGCGATGCCAGCGCGCAGGAAACGCAGCGCCTGTCGCTGGCGCCCGGCAGCCGCGTGCGCCGACTGCTGCGGGTGCGCCTGCTGCGCGGGGCGCCCACCATCGTCGAGCGCATCGTGGTATCCGACGCCGCGCTGCCGGGGCTTGGCGAAGACGCGCCCCTGCCGCCTCATCTGTTCCGCCATTACGAAAACGCCTATGGCCGCACCGTCACCACCGCCGAAGAACGTCTGCGCGCCGCCGCCGCCAGCGCCGAGGATGCGGATTTGTTGCGGGTGCCGCCCGGCGCGCCGCTTCTTGAAATCGAACGCATCGCTTTCGGCGTGGACGGCGCGCCCATCGAATGGCGGCGCAGCCTGTGCCACACCGCCGCGCATGATTACGTGATCCGCCGCCCCTGAGCTGAGGCGCGCAAGGTGATTGACCCGCTTGCGCTACAACTCTTATATAAGAGTCACAAGACTCAGCCAGACAGAGTGGTGCCATGCCCGACCCCGACGCGCTTCGCCTGCCCGTTGCCAGCCTGACGCGCTTTGCCGCGCAGGCGCTGGCCCGCAACGGGCTGCCGCCCGCCGATGCCGATATCGTCGCCGAAATGATGGTCGAAGCCGACCTGCACGGCGCCGATGCCCACGGGGTGTTCCGCCTGCCCCGCTATATCGACCGGCTGAAAGCGGGGGGCTACAACCGCGCGCCCGCCATCACGGTCGACAAAAGCAAGGGCGGGCTGGCCCGGGTGAACGGTGACGGCGCCATGGGGCATCTTGTGGTGCGGCGCTGCGTCGACGAGGCAATGGCGCGGGCGCGCGAACACGGGGTTTCCTGGGTCGGCTGTCACGATTCCAACCACGCGGGCGCCGCCGGCGTCTGGGCCATGCGCCCCGTGGCGCAGGACATGATCGGCATCTACATGGCCGTGGGCAGCGCCAACCACATGGCCCCCTGGGGCGGGATCGAGCCGCTTTTGTCCACCAACCCCATCGCCATCGGCGTGCCGGGGGGCAAGGGCGGCCCGGTGCTTTTGGACATGGCGACCACCAATGCCGCCTATGGCAAGGTCAAGATGGCCGCCGCGCTGGGGCAGCCCATGCCCGCCGACTGGATGATCGACGCCCAGGGCGCGCCGCTGACCGATCCCGCCCGCGCATCGGCAGGCACGCTGCTGCCCATCGGCGGCCCCAAGGGCTATGGCCTTGCGCTGATGATCGGGCTTCTGGCGGGCACGCTGAATGGCGCGGCGCTGGGGCGCGACCTGGTCGATTTCAACGCCGACGACACCACCCCGACCAACACCGGGCAGTCGATCCTTGTGATCGACCTTGCGGCGCTGGGGGCGGTGGATGTGTTCAAGCAGCAGGTGGATCTGCTGCGGCAGGAACTGACCGGGTCCGACCTGCGGCCCGGCTTCGATGGCATCCGGCTGCCCGGCGACCGGGCGCTGGCGCTGCACCGCGAACGCAGCGCCGCCGGCATCCCCTGCCCGCCCGTCCTGCTGACCGCGCTGAACCGCGTCGCGCAAGACGCCGGCCTTCCCGCATTGGAGACATGGACATGAGCGCCCCGATCAAGACCCCCCGCATCTTCAACACCCCCGACATTCCCGCCCATGATCGCGGCAACGGGGTGACGACCCGGCTGATGTGTTCCCAAAGCCGCTGCGCGGCGGGGGTGACGACGGGAACGACGACGCTTCCGGTGGGGCGTTCGGTGCAGATGCACAGCCACAATTGCGACGAACACATCGTCATCCTGCAAGGGCAGGCCGAGGCGGAATTCAACGGCGCCCGCCACCCCATCGGCCCGATGGAAGTGGCGTTCATCCCCGAGGGCACCGTGCATTGCTTTCACAATGTCGGCGACGTGCCGGTGCTGATGCTGTTCATCTATGATGCGGGCAAGGTCACGCGGACCTTTGCCGCCACCGGGCAAACGGTGGAACACCTGTCCGAAAGCGATCTGGCGCAGCCGCGCGGCTGACCGCGCCCGTCAGCCGGTTTCGCGCGCAGGCGCGCCGGCGGCGGAATGCTGGATGAACAGGTCCAGCGCCTTGCGGATCATGGCGGGGCGGTCGCGCCCGTCCCTTTGCCCCGCCGATTGGCGCAGCCCGTGGTTAAGCAGCCCTCCGTGCAGCAACCACGGCACATCCAGTTCCTCGACGGTGACCGCAAAGGCATCGCCCTGCCCCAGTTCGGCGCGGCGTTCGCGCACCAGCGGCTTGAGAATCTGTTCCTGCACGACCTCGCGGTACCAGGCATGCACCTGCGCATCGCGCAGCAGGGCGTAATACCACAGGCGCAGCCAGACCGGCTGAAAGACGATTTCGGTATAGGCCTCGTAGAAGGTCTGAAACCGTTCGGCCACCGGGCGGCTGCGGTCCTGCAACAGCGCATCCCAGGCCGGGTCCCAGGTTTCCAGGAACACGCGGCTGTAGGCGGCTTCGATCAGGCTCTGCTTGTCGGGAAAATAGCGATAGAGCAGGGGCTGCGTGATCCCGGCGCGGCGCGCGACCTCGCGGGTGCTGCCGTCAAAGCCGGTTTCGGCAAACAGATCGACCGCGGCCTGCACGATTTCAGACCGCCGCGCCGCTGGGGACAACCGCTTGCGAACCGGTTCGGCGCCCTTGTCGCGCTGGCTTTGCTGTCCTTTGGGCACTTGAACTCCAGCGGGTGCGATATACCTGCCTTACCAGATAACGCGCTGCGTGATCAATGCCATTGATTATCGACCGATCAACAAAACCGCAACCCTGCGGCGATCCCGGTCATTGCCAGCCAGACACCATCTGCCGGGCGGAATAGCCGAAACACTGTTGCACCACGTCTTCAAGCAGGACCATCGAACGCAGCGCGCGCGCCCCGTCGGCCCAGGGGTGATCGGCCAGAACCAGCGTGCCGAACTCGGCCGTGGCGCGGGTGATCTGCATCAGCCTTTCGGCCACCATGCCCGGATCGCCGTAAAGCACGCAGGCATCGATGGCCGCTGTGATGCGCGCCTCGTCGGCGCCCGGCCCAAGGACGCTGCGGAAATAGCTGCGGCAGGGGCTGGAGCGGGCCATCACCATGTCGCGCGCCACGGCGGCATCGTCGGCGATCAGCACAGAGCGCGCCACGCGCCAGTCGCGGGGATGGGCGCAAAGCCCGGCGCGGGTGCGGCCGGTGACATGGGCGGCCCATTGGCGGGACAAGGTTTCGGTGTCGGCCCAGCTGACGGAAAACGGCGCATGACGGGGGCAGGATGCGGCGGTTTGCGGATCGCCCGGCGACAGGAAAAGCCCCTGGCCCGCGTCGTCCTGCGTCACGCCGCCGGTGCTTGCAAGGCGCGGGCCCGGGGGCTGAACCGCCATGCCGCGCAGTTTCAAAAGCGCCTCGCCCTCGGGTCCGCGAATGTCGCCGGGCCCGGTCCTGCGGCTTTGCGCCGGTACGTAGAATTCCGAGAACCCCAGGGCGCGGGCAAGGGTGGCGCGGGCGCGATCATGACCGCCGGCCCGTTTGGCGCGGTGATGTTCGGGCGGAACGAACAGGTATCCCAGCTTCATTGCGGCCTCCTCCCAAAGGCGAAGGCCGCGATATGGCCCCTGCCCCCGATGCTAAGGGCAGGATGGCGCGCTTTTGAAATGACTTCTCCAGACGGAGGGTATCAGGAAACCTGATACCCAACCGCTTGCGCCCGCTTCAGTTCAGTACGTAATCGACGGGCCATTCATGCCCGCCCTCGCGCGCCGCATCGATGAAATCCTGAAGCACCTTGGTGCCCGGCATCCCGCGCGAATCCGCTTCGGCGGCGCTGGTGCGCGGCAGCTCCGACAGGCTGCTGGCCCATTGCGCCCGCACTTCCGGGGGCAGCTCGTTGATGATGGCCCCGTTTTCGCGCAGCGCCGCAAGCCCGGCGGCCTGGCTGTCATCCATCGCCTTGCCGTTGCCGGCCTCCCAGGCGCGGCCCACCTCTTCGATGATGCTGCGCAGATCGTCGGGCAGCGCATCCATCTTGCGCTGGTTTGCGGTCATGACCACCACCGGCATCGCGCCATATCCGATCAGCGTGTAATAGGGCGCCGGTTCGTAATACTTGAACCCGTTGTAGCCCGCCGGCGTCATCAGCCAGCCGTCATAGACGCCAGTCTTCATGGCCATGTAGCCTTCGGGCAGGCTTGACTGCACCGGCACCGCGCCGGCGTATTCCAGCCAGGGCAGGTTCGGGCCCGCGCCGCCGATCTTGACCCCTTTCAGATCCTCGACCGTCTTCCATTCGCGCACCGTGCCAAGGTGGTAATTGTCCCACGCGCCAAGGCCCAGCAGCACCTGGCCGAATTCGGTTTCGAACACCTCGGACAGCCACGGGTTCTTGTCATAGACCACCCGCACCGCCGCGATGGCATCCGACGTGGCCTGCGGGCCGAAGGGTTCGAAATACGGGAAGTTGTGCAGGTACAGGTTCGACGGCTCGAAGCACACGCAATAGCCGCCGAAATCAAGCAGGCCGGTCTGCACCGCCTCAAGCGTTTCGGACACGCCCGCGATGCCGCCCCCATAGGATTCGATGAAATTGACCTTGTGGTCGGTTTCCTCGGCGGCGCGACGTTTGACCTCGGCCACGAAGAAATCGGACATGGTGGTCACATAGGGCGCCGGGCCCTTCGGGTGCCCCGAGCCGATTCGAAACGTGAAGCTGTCGGCCTGCGCCGCCGGTGCCGCGCAGCCAAGCGCCATGACGGCGCCGATGGCCGCGCCCGTGTGCCTGTGTGTGAAACGCATGAAATCTCCTCCCCTTCGATCCTGGGCGGCTGTGGCCGATCCGGCGCGCGTGGCGCGGCGGCCGGCCTTTGTGCCCGGGGGAAGTGTTACACTAATTTATCACCCGATAAACAAAAATCTTGTGGCGGGGCGCGGCTGGTCCTAGGGTCGCCCCAGGATCGCAAGTGGGGGGAAACCATGAAATTTCAGACAGCCCTGGCTCGCTGGGCGCATATGGCATCGGCGGGCTGGGTGTTTCTGCTGGCGCTGCTGATCATCGCGGACGTGGTCGGGCGCACGCTGTTCCTGCACCCCATCGCCGGTACCAAGGAAATCCTGCAGAATTCGGTCATCGCGGTCACCTTCCTGCAGCTGCCGCTGGCGATCCACACCGGATCGATGCTGCGCACCACGGCGCTGGTCGATGCGCTTGGCCCGCGCGCCCGGCTGGTGATGCGCTGGCTTGCCTGGGCGCTGGGGGAGGCGCTGTTCGTGGCCATTGCCTATGCGTCGCTGCCCGCCGCCTTTGCCGCGATCCGCCTTGGCGAATACGAGGGCGAAGGCGCCATGCGCATCTATACCTGGCCGGTGCGGTTCCTGCTGATCGTCACCAGCGCGCTGGCCGCCCTTGCCTATGTGACCACGATGATCGCCGATCTGCGCGGCGGCGCGCGTCCATCTTCCTCAACCCTGCGGAACTGACATGACACTGATGATTTTCGGGGTGCTCGCCCTTTTGATGCTGTTCATCGTGATGGGCGTGCCGCTGGCGGTGGCGCTGGGGTCGGTCAGCTTTGTCGGCGTGTTCTGGATGCTGGGCAGCCTGGACATCGCCTTTTCGATCCTCAGCACCACCGCCTACGAGGCGCTGCGCAAGGATATCTTCATCATCATCCCGCTGTTCGTGCTGATGGGTGATTTCGTCAGCCGGTCGGGATCGGCCAGCGATCTTTACGGGCTGTGCAACCGCGCCTTTCGCCGCGTGCCCGGCTGCCTTGGGGTCGCGACCGTGGTGGGCAACGCGATCTTTGCGGCGATCACCGGCGTGTCCATCGCCGCGGCGGCGACGTTTTCGCGCATCGCCTACCCCGAGATGATCGCGCTGGGATATTCCAGGCGCTTTTCGCTGGGCACGGTGGCGGGCAGCGCCTGTTTGGGAATGCTGATCCCGCCGTCAATCCTGATGATCGTGTGGGCAGTGCTGACCGAACAGTCGATCGGGGCGCTGTTCATCGCCGGGCTGGCGCCGGGGCTTTTGCTGGCGCTGGGGTTCTGCGGCTATTGCGTGCTGTACGCGATCCGAAACCCCGATTGCGCGCCGATGCAGGCCGCCCCCGTCCCGGGCGAGGGCGATCCCGCCGCGCTGCGCCGCCAGATGACCGGGGGGCTGTCGATCCTGGGGCTGATCGCCGTGGTGATCGGCGGCATCTGGGGCGGGCTGCTGACCCCGACCGAGGCCGCCGGTTTCGGCACCATCGGTGCCTTTCTGCTGGGGCTGGCCAAGGGCATGACCCGCAAGGACATCGTCGAGGCGATCTATAACGCCGGGCGCACCACCGCGCCGATCATGATCCTGCTGGTCACCGCGTCGATGTATTCGCGCTTTCTGGCCATGGGCGGGGCGACGCAGGTGATCGGAGACCTCATGTTCTCGATCAGCGAATCGCCGGCGGTGGTCATCGCGATCATCTTCGCAGTCTGGATCGTGCTTGGCATGTTCATCGATTCCACGTCGATCATCCTGCTGACGGTGCCGATCTTTGCCCCCGTGGCGACCACGCTGGGGGTCGACCCGCTGGCCTTTGCGATCTTCGGCATCCTGGTGATCGAGGCGGGGCTGCTGACACCGCCCTTCGGCATCCTGGTGTTCACCGTAAAGGCCGCGGCGCCGGGCGATGACGTGGCGCTTGGCGACATCTTTCGCGGCTCGGTGCCGTTCTGGGTGCTGATCCTTGGGGTGGCGATCCTGGTGCTGGTGTTTCCCGCGCTCAGCACCTGGCTGCCCTATAACCTGATGTAACGCGGCGCGCCCCGCATGGCCCGACAGGCGCCGGTGCCCCGCGCAGGGTACCGGCGCCCCGGCCGTGGGTGGGCGCGGCGAAGCCATCCGAAAACCAGATGGAAGACTTCAGCAATTTTACATTTTTCTGCTGCCCCCAGTCCTTCATCAATGTCGGAACACCCAAGGAGGAGCCAAATGAAACTGTCATTCTTTACGATGCCGATCCACCCGCTGGGCAAGCCCTTTGCCCAAAGCCTGGCCGAGGATCGCGAGGCATTCATTCTGGCCGACAAACTGGGATTTGCCGAAGCGTACTGCGGCGAACACACCACCGACCAGGCCGAGATCATCACATCCTGCGTCGCGTTCCTTGCCAGCCTTGCCTATGAAACCAAGACCATCCGCCTTGGCACCGGCACGGTGAACATGCCCAATTCGCACCCCGCGCGCGTCGCCGCCGAGGTCGCGATGCTGGACCACATGCTGGAAGGGCGACTGAACTTCGGCATCTCGCCGGGCGGGCTGCTGTCGGACGCCGAGGTGTTCGGCAGCATCGACAAGGATCGCAACGCGATGTTCGTCGAATGCATCAACATGGTGCTGGATATCTGGGCCGGGCAGGCGCCCTACAATCTCAAGGGCGATTTCTGGGAGGTATCGACCGAACGCACCATGATGCGCGACATCGGCCAGGGCGACATCATGAAACCCTACCAGGACCCGCACCCGCCCATCATCGGCACCGCCGTCGCGCCGTTTTCCAAGGGCGTCAGCGCCATGGCGGAACGCGGCTGGCAGCCGATTTCGGCCAACTTCCTGCTGCCCAAATGGGCCGCGACCCATTGGCCGAAATTCGTCGAGGGCTGCGAAAAGGGTGGCATCGTGCCCGATTACAACGACTGGCGCGTGGCCAAGAACATCTGCGTCGCCGACGACATGGAAACCGCGCGCGCCTATGCCCGCGATCCGGGCAGCCCCTATGTGCTGTATTACAGCCAGTTGCTGACCAAGATGCGCGCCGGCGGGCGGCTGAACCTGTTCAAGGAAGATCAGGACATGCCCGATGACGACGTGACGCTGGATTACGTTCTGGACAAGCTGGTGATCCACGGCGATCCGCAATCGGTGGCCGATCAGGTCCTTGCCCTGCGCGAGGTCACGGGGCCGTTCAGGCATCTGGTCTACGCGGGCCATGACTGGACGGATTACGATCTTGGCCGCAAGAGCATGGTGCTCATGGCGGAAAAGGTCATGCCGATCCTGACCGAGGCGACCAAGGGCGAACCGATGAACGCCGCCGCGTGACCTTTGGGGGGGGGCCGGGGGGATGCCGGCCCCCCCCCTGCCCTGCCATCGCGGCGCAGGATTCGCGCGGCGCGCCGTCTTCGTCACGCGCCAGCGCGCCAGCGGGCGAATTTTCTGCCCCCAAGGCTGCGCACGCTGCGGGCGGGCCAAAACAACGGGAACTGACGGCTTGCAGGGATCTTTGCGCAACGTATTCAGTGTGATAAGCATTGCGCAGGGCCATCCACCTGCGGACAAGGAACGCTTTTTGCCCGTCGTTTCCCGGATCAGCGTTGTTATCCACAAAATCATCCCTTGCCCGCAGCCCGTCGTTTCTGCATAAATTGCACGCAATAAAAGGGCATCGTGGTCGCAAAGCGTTCCTTGAACCACGAGCCATAAGAAAAACGGGCAGCGGGCGGACCATGACAGAGCTTTTGCACCAACATCTGCGCGGCTTCGCGGGGGATCTGACCACCGCGCTCAAGGCGCTGTCGGACAGTTCCTTTTCCCCCCATGACATCAAGACGCTGCGGACCTTTTCGGCGGGCGAGGCAAGCTATTACCTTGGCGTTGCCGATGGCTACCTGCGCCGAGCCCACCATGAAAACCGCATCCCCGAGGTCGAGATGGGCGCCGGAAACCGGCGCAAGTACACCGCGGCGCAAATCCATGACATCCGCGCCGCGCTGGCCGAGACCGCCAAGAACCCCAACCAGTTCCGCCCCGGGCGCCGCGACCCGGCGCAGGACGAATTGCAGATCTGGGCCTATGTGAATTTCAAGGGCGGGTCCGGCAAGACATCGACCGCGATCCACACCGCCCATGCGCTTAGCCTCAAGGGATACAGGGTGCTGGTGGTGGATTGCGACCCGCAGGCCTCGCTGACGACGTTCTTCGGTTACCAGCCGGAAATCGCCTTTTTCGACGCCGGATCGCTTTACGACGTGATCCGCTACAAGGATCGCGACACCGGCGAGGGGCCGACATCGATCCGCAATGTCATCCGCAAAAGCTATTTTCCCAACCTCGACCTGGTGCCCGGCGGCATCCAGGTGGCGGAATTCGAACATGAAACCCCCGCCGCGCTTGGCCGGGGCGAGCTGCCGATCTTTTTCGACCGCATCCGCGAGGCGATCCGCGAGGTCGAAGACGATTATGACCTGGTGATCATGGATTGCCCGCCCCAGCTGGGCTACGTGACGCTGTCGGCGGTCTGCGCGGCGGACAACATCATGATGACCATCATCCCCGAACGGGTCGATCTGGCATCCGCGGCGCAGTTCCTGAACATGGCCTCCAGCCTTACCGAGGTGTTGCACGAGAACGCCGGCGTCGGACTGTTCAGAAACTTCCGCTTCGTGCTTAGCCGCTATGACACGACCGTCGCGACGCAGGTGGATTTCGCCGATTTCATCCGCCAGCTGTTCGGCGATGCCGTCATGAAGGCGCCGTTCCTGAAATCCTCGGCGGTGAGCGAGGCGGGCGTGTCGCAGCAAACCGTGCTTGAGGTGGATCTGTCCGGGGTCAAGAACCGCAAGACCTATGAACGCGCCATCCAATCGGTGCACGACATCGTCGATGAGGTCGAACAGATGATCCAGGCCAACTGGGGGAGAACAGCATGAGACGGGATCTTTTGGCATCTGGCCTCAAGGCGGTGCAGCAAAGCAAGCAGCAGCCCCCCGAGGATACGCCCCAAAAGGTCACCGCCGGCGTGCGCTCGGTCGCGCGCGGGCTGAGCCACCTGTCATCGGGCGCGCCGCAACCCATCGACACCGCCCAGATCGCCGACAGCGCGATCAAGGACCGGTTCAGCGTGTCCGAGGGGATCGGCGATCTGGTCACCTCGATCGACCGGTCCGGGCAGAAGCTGCCGGTGCTGTTGCGCCGGGTCAAGGGCGCCCCCCTGCCCTACGAGGTCGTCTATGGCCGCCGCCGGATCGAAGCGTGCCGCCAGCTGGGCCGCAGCGTGCTGGCGTACATCACCGAGATGTCGGACCGCGACGCGCTGATCTCGCAGGGGCTGGAAAACGCCGCGCGGTTGCAGCGCAGTTTCATCGAACAGGCGATCTATGCCCAGCGGTTGATGGATCATGATCTGTCGCGCGAGGAAATCATGGATGTGCTTGCGGTGGATGAAACCACCATCAGCCGGATGCTGAGCGTGT
Source organism: uncultured Salipiger sp. (assembly GCA_964022595.1). Taxonomy (GTDB): domain Bacteria; phylum Pseudomonadota; class Alphaproteobacteria; order Rhodobacterales; family Rhodobacteraceae; genus Salipiger. The sequence goes on along the minus strand of CAXICP010000057.1, from coordinate 716 downwards.
GCAAAAGCATCCCCGCCCCGCTGATCGATGCCATCGGCCCGGCCCATGACGCCGGGCGCCGCCCCTGGATCCAGCTGCGCGCTGCGCTGGGTGAAGACGGCGCGCCGGGCACCGACAAGCTGTTGTCGTTGATCGATACATCGCTGCCCAGCAGCGAGCGCCTGCAGGCCTTGCTGCGCGCCCTGTCCCATCGCGCCCCGGCCCCCGCCAAGGCGGCCCCCGTGCGCCGCGATCTGCTGGGCGGCAAGGTCCGGGTTGAACGCAAGGGCGAGGCGCTGACCGTCAAAAGCGCCAGGCTGGCGGGGTTTTCGGAATTCCTTGAACGCCGCATGCAGGATCTGGTCGAGGAATTCCAATCCGGCAGCGGGGGGAAATCTTGACCCCTGGTCAAAATAGGTAACAAACCGGACCTAATTTGACCACTGGTCAAACCCTTGGTCCAAACCATCACCATCAACCGAAACCACGATACAGAAAGGAGAAGGCAGCCCAAAAAGCAGAAACCCCCGAACGCGCCTTGCAGCGACATCCGAGGGCTCCGACTTTGTTTGCACCACTTTCGTAGCCTGAAATTCGAATCACTGCAACACCGTTTTCGGTGGTCAAATGCGTTTTGCCGCCAAAAACATCATGGATTGCACTTTAACCACGGCCCGAACGGCCGGGGCGCAGGCAGGCTGTGCCTTGCCCCCTGCCCCGCTTCCCGGAATGGGATC
>CAXICP010000056.1:0-12403 GCA_964022595.1 uncultured Salipiger sp. | reverse complement strand
GCCCGCGCCCCGGGCCATAGATCCCTGCCAGTCGAAAGATGTGCAACGCAAGCACCGGAATGGCCTGCCAGGCGGATTCGGCGTCGACCCGCAGGCGCCCCCGGCGGGTCGAGGGCGCAAGGGGCGCCGTTTCGTCGATCCATTCGCCCGCGTGATCGCCATAGACGCCGGTGGTCGACAGGTAGCCGGCCCAGGCAAGATCGGGCGCCCGCGCGGCGATGGCATCGCGGGCCAGCGCAAGCGACGGATCGCCCCCCTCGCCCGGGCCTGCGGATACCAGCAGATGGGTCGCCCCGGCCATCGCATCTGCAATCGCATCCGCGTTCCACGCGATGGGCGTAACGCCCTGCGCCCGCATCCGCGCGGCCTTGTCGGCATCGCGCGTGGTGCCAAGCACGTCGAAACCAAGCGGCAAAAGCCGATTTGTCAGGGCTTGGGCGGAATATCCATGACCGAGCGAAAGCAGCACGTTTTTCATGCGCGCACCCTGCCGGGCGGCGCCGAAAGTTTCAAGCAGGCGCGCATGGGCGAAGTCGCGCCGATGGCTTTGCATCGGGATAGGCAGAAGGGGCGGCGTGCGCTAGTGAACCAGAGCCCTTCGACAGATCCGCACGAGGAACCATGGCCCCGATTACCCGTCGACATGTGCTGTCGCTCTTGCCCGGCGCGCTTGCCGCCTGCGGCCTGCCCCCCGAAAAGAAGGAAACGTCGTCCAGGTCGATGCGGTTCAACCCGCCGCTTTATCCCAACGAGACGGCAGAGCTGCGGCGGCTGATCAACAAGTGGTCCGATACCTATGAGGTCCCGCGCGAGCTTGTGCACCGGTTGGCGATCCGCGAAAGCACCCACACCCCGACGGCCCGCAACGGCCCCTATTACGGTCTGCTGCAGATCCTGCCCCAGACCGCCCGCAGCATGGGCTTTCAGGGAAGCGCGACCGAGCTGCTGAACCCCGACACGAACCTGCGCTACGGCGTGAAGTACCTGCGCGGCGCCTGGCTTGTGTCGGATGGCAGCCAGGACAAGGCGATTTCCTGGTATGCGCGCGGCTACTACTACGAGGCCAAGCGCCGCGGAATGCTGATCGCCACGGGTCTGCGCCGGGGCTGAGCGGGCCCTAGTGGGCCGCGCGCAGCATCGCGGTGTTGGACTGGATCGTGGTGTTCATCTCGACGATGCGGGCCAGGCGTTCTTCGATCTCGTCCTGTCCGGCGTCCAGCTGATCGACGATGCCGGCCAGCGAATCCCCCGACCCGTTCAGCGCCGCGCTTTCGATCTTGCACATCATCCGCGTCGAGCTAAGCCCCGTGACATAGCGCTTCATGTCCAGCACGCTGCGGCCCAGGCGCGTCGCCTCGGTTTCGACGACCTTCAGCGCCTCGCCGCTGCGACGGCTGAAATTCTCGGCTTCCTTGCGCAGCGTGTCGCGGTCTTCGTGCAGGGCCTTCACGTCGGGGGCAAGGCGGATGTCTTCTTCGAACAGCGTCGACATCTCGCGCTGAAGGATCGCGGCGCAGACAAGGAACTGGCCCCGTTCAATGGTTTCGCGCATGCGCACATAGGTGCTGTCCTTGCCTTCGACAAAGGTGCGCACCCAGGTGGCCATTTCATCCAGCATCGAGCCGTAGTTCACCGAGATCGCGCTGATCGGGCCACCGGCGTTTTCCAGCCGCGAGGCGAGAATGCGCATGTTCATCGGCACCGTCCGGATCGCCTTGATGACTTCGGTCATCTCGTCGGTTTCCTGGCGGATCTGGGCGATCGTCCGGGTCATGGTCAGGAAGCGCTGCTGGCGGGGGTCAAGCGTGGCGGTCAGCGACTTGGCGCGCTCTTCAAGTTCCAGCGACAGCGCGGCGGACATGAAGGATTCGTAGGTGCCAAAGCCCTTTTCGGCCAGGGCCGCCACCAGCGCCTCGGCGCTGCGCTGCGCGCTGACGTTGTCGTCACGTTCGGCCCGGCGCAATTCGGCGTAGATTTCGGTAACCTCGCGGAAAAGCTGCGTCTGCGGCTTGATCCGGACCGACAGATACCCCCCAGGGATCGGCCAGGACACGGCCAGAACCCAGTAGTAGCGCCCGTCCTTTGCCCGGTTCTTGACGTAGGCGGCCATTTCCTTGCCCGCCTTCATGCGGTCCCAGAAGAGCGGGGACACGGCCTTGGGCATGTCGGGATGGCGGACCACCTTGTGCGGTGCACCCTTCAGTTCATCCCAGTTGAAACCCGCGATACGGCGGAAGATGCTGTTCCCTTCGATGATGACACCGCGTTCGTCGGTGCGGGAATAGAACATGCTCGACGCCTCGAAAGGCACCTCTCCGACGCCGGATGACCGGGTTTGCGAAATGAGCTGGGAATCGTGCTGCGACATCGGTGCCTCGTGCAATCTGGGCGGCGTTCAAGCCGGACATTGCATCCCGCACCCTTTCCAAAAGCTGAACGCGGGCAGAGTTTTCCGCCCGCGTTCCAAAGATTTCCCCGGTGGCGGCCGTTTCAGCCCGGGCTGAGCCCGCGCAGCCGTTCGGACCTGCGGCGCAGCATTTCAACCGTTGCCAGCAGCAGGATCGAGATGCCCACAAGGATCGTCGCCGCCGCAAGGATCGTGGGCGAAATCTGCTCGCGCAGGCCGGTGAACATCTGCCAGGGCAGCGTCTGCAGTTCGGCCGAGCCGATGAACAGCACCACCACCACCTCGTCGAAGGACGTGATGAAGGCGAACAGCCCGCCCGAGATGACGCCCGGCAGGATCAGCGGCATCTGCACCCGAAAGAAGGTGGTGACCGGGTCCGCGCCCATGTTCGCCGCCGCGCGCGTCAGCGAGCGGTCAAAGCCCACCAGCGTCGCGGTCACGGTGATGATGACGAAGGGAATGCCAAGCACCGCATGCGCCAGAACGACGCCCCAGTAAGTGCCGACGATGCCGATTTTCGAGTAGAAGAAATACATCCCCGTGGCCGAGATGATCAGCGGCACGATCATCGGCGAAATCAGGATCGCCATGATCGCCCGCTTGCCCGGCACGTGGCTTTGCGACAGGCCGATGGCCGCCAAGGTGCCTAGGCTGACCGAGATGATCGTCGCCACCGGCGCGATCATCAGCGAATTCTGCACCGCGCGGGTCCATTCGGGGTTGGTCAGGAAGTCGCGGTAATGCTTGAGCGAATAGCCCGCGGGATCGAAGCTGAGCATTTCGGGGGTGAAGGTAAAGAAATCCTCGGCGTTGAAGCTTAGCGGCATGACCACGAGGATCGGCGTGATCAGGAACACGAAGATCGCCCCGCAGATCACCCGGAACGTGTAGTGCCACAGCACCTGCCCCCCGGTCAGGTAGGGCACCAGCGCCCGGCGGTAGCGCCCGAAGCCTATCCAGTACGAAAACCAGCCGAAGAACCAGCCGAACAGCAGCCCGATGACAAGGCCCGGCATGCCCCCCAGCAGGAACCCCGCGGCCCCGAACAGCAGCGCAAGGCCCCAGCGGGCGGGCTTTTCGCGCTGCTCGCCCAGCAGCTTGACCAGCACCAGCCCGATGACGGCCATAACCGCCGCCCCCAGCAGGATGCCAAGCAGCGACGAGCCGTTCGCGGCGCCGATGAAGATGCCGGCAAAGGCCCCGGCGGCGGCAAGCACCCCAAGGGTGAAGCCCAGCGGCTTTTCACCTTCGGGAGTCAGGATGACGTCGTTCATGTCCGGTTACCCCAGCTTCACGTTGTCGATGCCGACGATGCGATCGTAGGCCCAGTAGAGAATGAGAACCACGGCGAGCAGGATCGTGCCAAGCGCGGCCGCAAGGCCCCAGTTCAGCGAGCTCGAGATGTGGTAGGCGATGCGGTTGGAAATGAACGTCCCGGTGGTGCCGCCGACGATTTCGGGCGTGATGTAGTAGCCGATGGACAGGATGAACACCAGGATCGACCCGGCGCCGATGCCGGGGATCGACTGCGGGAAATAGACCCGCCAGAAGGTCGTCCAGTTGGTCGCGCCCAGCGATTTCGCCGCCCGCACATAGGTGGTCGGGATGGTCGACATCACCGAATACATCGGCAGGATCATGAACGGCAGCAGGATATGGGTCATCGCGACGATGGTGCCGAACTGGTTGTTGATCATCGCAAGGCGCGAATCGTCCGCCACCAGCCCCAGCCAGACCAGCACGTCGTTGATGACGCCCTGCTGCTGCAGCATCACCTTCCAGGCGCTGGTGCGCACCAGAAGCGATGTCCAGAAGGGCAGCAGCACCAGGATCATCAGCAGGTTGGCCTTGCGGGCGGGAAGGTTCGACAGGATGTAGGCCACCGGGTAGGCCAGCAGGATGCAGCTGCAGGTGATGACCATCGACATGAAGATCGTGCGCTTGAACAGCAGCATGTAGATGCGTTCGTTCTCGGCCCGCATCTCGGGGCCGTCCGGCGTCAGCTGCATGTCGATGGAATTGAGGAAATAGCCCGAGGTGAGGTCCGACGCGTACAGCTTGATGGTGCGCCAGATTTCGGGGTCGGCCCAATCCTCGTCGATGTCCTCGAAGCCCTCGGCAAAGCCGGCGGTTTCGAAATCGGGGGTGTCCACCAGCGCGTCGGCGGCGATCAGCATGTCGGCGCGCGGGCCGTCATAGCCCGACACATCCGCTTCGGCCAGGTCCTGGTAAAGCGCCGTATGCACCGCCGACCAGGGTTCTTCGTCCAGCGGGCTGTTTTCTTCTTCCAGCTGCTGGAAACGCGCGAAGACCTGGTATTGATCGGCGGTTCTGGGCAGCAGTTCGGCGATGCCCTCGCGCAGGGTGAATTCGGGCTGCGGCGCCCCTTCGGACCAGGCCGCCTGTTCGGTCAGCCATTCGGGATCGCCCATCAGCTCGGCCCAGGGGGCGGCTTCGTCCCAGTCTTCGTTCAGATCCTCGAACTGGTCCTGGTAGACCTCTCCGATGTCGTCCAGCCCCCGGCCCGACTTGCGGAACAGCGACGATGCGCCGGTCTGTTCATAGTTCAGGCGGGTGCCAAGGCGGGTGTGTTCCTTGCGCTCGGCGGCAATGAACAGATCGTAATAGGCCGATTCAAAGATGGTTTCGGGCGGCATGCCCTGCCCGTCCCAGTCCGCCAGCGCAGCGGTGGTGCGCGGCATGGTATCCGAGACGATCTCGTTCTCGACCGAGCGGAACAGCATGTCCGCGATCGGCGCGATGAAGGTGACGAGCACGAACGCCAGCAGCGGCGCGATCAGCATCAGCGCCCGCAGCTTCTGCATGCGCAGCGCGCGCGACAGGCTTTTCTTGAGAGGCGTTCCGTCGGCGGCCAGCATCGGCCCCGTCGCGTCCCGGGTGGCTTCCCCTGTGGCGTCGGTCATGTCATCCCCGTGGATTGTTTGTCTGGCGCGATCTCTGACGGATCGCCTGCTTGGGGGCGCGTGGCCCCGAAAGGCGCGGCGCGGGCCGAAACCCGCGCCACCCTGATCTTATTGAGCCAGCCAGGCCTGAAACTTCGCGTCGATGTCGTCGCGGTAGTCCGCCCAGACCTCGTAGTTGTAAAGCAGCGTGTTGGACGCGTTCGCCGGATCGGTCGGCATGTGCGGCGCCATGTCGATGCCCAGATCGGCGTGCTGGCCGACCAGCGGCGCCGAGGATTCACGCGCCGGGCCGTACGAGATGTACTTGGCCTGGTCCGCAAGGCGCTGGGTGTCGGTCGCGAAATAGACGAAGTCCCTGACGCGGGCGAGCGCCTCGTCCGACAGGCCGGTCGGGATGATCCAGCCGTCAAGGTCGAACACCTGCATGTCCCACAGCATGTCCACGGGCTGGTCCTGTTCTTCGATGACCGAGAACAGGCGACCGTTGTAGGTCGACCCCATCACGACTTCGCCGTCGGCCAGAAGCTGCGGCGTGTCGGCGCCGGCGGACCACCAGACCACCTGGTCCTTGATGGTGTCGAGCTTGGCAAGCGCCTGGTCCTGCCCTTCGGGGGTTTCCAGAACGTCGTAGATCTCGTCCTTGGCGACGCCGTCGCAGTAAAGGGCCCATTCCATGTTGTTGATGGGACGCTTTTCAAGCGCGCGCTTGCCCGGGTAGGTGTCCAGGTCGAACAGGGCGCAGATCTCGGTCGGGGCGGTGTCGCCGACCAGGTCGGTGCGGTAGCCCACGGTGGTCGAATAGACGATCTGCGGGATGAAGCAATCGGACACGATCAGGTCGCCGAAATCGTCTTCGGCCGAGGTGCCGTCATCGCCTTCGGCGAGCAGCTCGTCGGGTTCGTATTCCATCGCCAGGCCTTCGTCGCACAGGCGGATGGCGTCAGCGGCAACCACGTCGACCAGATCCCAGGTGACGTTGCCGGCTTCGTTCATGGCGCGCAGCTTGGCCACCGCCTCGTTCGAGCTTTCGTCCCACGAAATGGTCACATCGGGGTGCATCTCGAGATAGGGCTGTGCATAGGCCTTGTCCTGGCTGGCCTGGTAGGCGCCGCCCCAGGACACGAGCGTCATGCTGTCGGCCATGTCCTGTGCAGCCACCGCGCCAGCGGCGACGGTCAGCGCCGTCGAGGCCAGGAGGGTCTTGGTCAGTTTCATTGGGTGCTCCCTGGTGTTGTACCCGTTTGGTCGATGAAGCCGCGCCACGGGTCACTGCCGCGGCTTCGTTTGCAGGGCCGGCGGGCGCGCATGGCGCGGCACCGCCTGCCCCGTATCAGCATCAATCGGCGTCGAGCGCGCGGCAATCCTCGGGCAGCCAGCCAAGCGTGACATCCTGGCCCGGGGTCAGCCGGTCCTGGTCGGCGCGGTTGCGCGTCTTGATCACGAAATCGCGGTTGCCGGCCACTTCCAGCCGGGTGCGGAAGATGTCGCCCATGTAGACGAATTCCAGCACCTTCGCCTTGAGCGTATGGGAATCCGGGCCCAGCTGGGGGTTCACCTCGACCCGCTCGGGGCGGATCGACACGCGGGTCTTCTGGCCCACTTCGGTGACGTTGACCGGCTTGGCATCGATCACCTCGCCATTGGCAAGCTGGACGGTGCAGCGATCGCCGCTGATCTGCTGGACGATCCCGTCCAGCGTGTTGTTTTCGCCGATGAACTGCGCCACGAAGCTGTTCTGCGGCGCCTCGTACAGCTCGTCGGGCGGCGCAAGCTGCTGGATGCGCCCGTCGTTGAACACGGCCACGCGGTCGGACATGGTCAGCGCCTCGGTCTGGTCGTGGGTGACGTAGACCGTGGTGATCCCCAGGCTGTGCGCAAGGTTGGTAATCTCGAACTGCATCTTCTCGCGCAGCTGCTTGTCAAGCGCGCCAAGCGGTTCATCCATCAGCACCAGTTCGGGTTCGAACACCAGCGCGCGGGCCAGTGCGATCCGCTGCTGCTGACCGCCCGAAAGCTGCGCCGGGCGGCGCCCGCCGAAATCGCCCATCTCGACCATGTCGAGGGCGCGCTTGACCTTGGCCTCGCGGTCGGACTTGCCGATCTTGCGCACCTCAAGCGGAAAGCTGAGGTTTTCGGCCACGGTCATGTGCGGAAACAGCGCGTAATTCTGGAACACCATGCCGATGCCGCGCTTGTGCGGAGGGATGTTGTTGATGCTGACGCCGTCCAGCTTGATTTCGCCGTGGGTCGCGGTTTCGAACCCCGCCAGCATCATCAGGCAGGTGGTCTTGCCCGACCCGGACGGCCCGAGCATCGTGAGAAACTCGCCCTTGGGCAGGCTCAGGTTCAGATCCTTGACCACGAGGCTTTCGCCGTCATAGCTTTTCTGAACCCGTTCGAACGCGACGAAATCGTCGCTTGCTCCGGTATCTGGCAAATCCGGCTCCCCGTTGATGTCTCGCGAATTTTCTTCGCTGTCTTGAGGTCAAACTAAACCGCGTTGTCCCCCATGTTGCAACCGCCTAGTCGCGGCGCCGCCCGGCTTGCGGCAAACGCAGGACGTTCGCATCGCAAGCCCGCCCTGCGCGGTCGAAATTCCCCCTAGCGGCGATCCGTTCAGGCGGATCGACCATGCGAAATCCGCCCCCCGCAGCCCCTTGCGGCGCGGTGGGCGCGGTGCCGTGGCGACAGAATCGTCCGAATCCTTGCAATTCGCGACGTTAGCTGCACATTTTCCCGGCAACCGACCCATTTTTGACCGCTGCCCGACGCCATGCCCTGCAACGACGCCAGATGTCGTTTTCAGGCGGACAGGGCGGCGCACAATTGGATAGCCCGGTCCCATCCACGACTCGCCGCGCCCGGCCCGCCAGACATCACAGGATCCGCCATGCTCGACCAGACCGAGGCCATTCTTGCCGACCTCATCGCCTTTCCCACCGTGTCGTCCGACAGCAACCTGGACATGATGCACTGGATGGCGGAACGGCTGGAACATCTGGGCGCCCGGGTCGAACTTTTCGCCGACGACACCGGCGCCAAGGCGAACATGTTCGCCACCATCGGGCCGGACATTCCAGGCGGCGTCGTGCTGTCGGGCCATTCCGACGTGGTGCCGGTCACCGACCAGGTGTGGCATTCCAACCCGTTCCACATGACCGAAAAGGGCAATCTGCTGCACGGGCGCGGCACCTGCGACATGAAGGGGTTCATCGCCGCCGCCATCGCCATGGCCAAGCCGCTGTCGCAGACCCCGCTGAAGCGCCCGGTGCATCTGTGCTTTACCCATGACGAGGAAATCGGCTGCATGGGCGCGCGGGCGCTGGTGCCCGAACTGAAACGGCTGGGCAAGGCCCCGCGCATGGCCATCGTGGGCGAGCCGACGCAGATGCGCATCATCGAAGGCCACAAGGGCTGCTGCGAATACACCTGTCGTTTCCACGGGCTGGAAGGGCACGGTTCGGCCCCCGAGCTGGGCGTCAACGCGGTGGAATACGCGGTGCGCTACGTCGCCCGCCTGATGACGCTGGCCGAGGCGCTCAAGTCCCGCGCGCCCGCCGGTTCGCGCTTCGATCCGGCCTGGACCACGGTGAACCTTGGGCGGCTGCACGGCGGCGTGGCGCATAACGTCATCCCCGGATTTGCCGAGGTCGACTGGGAAATGCGCCCGGTCCAGCCGGGGGATGCGGAATTCGTCAAGGACGCGCTGGACGCCTACGTGGAAACCGAACTGCTGCCCGCCATGCGCCGCGTCCACCCCGAGGCGCGCATCGACACGCAGGTGATCGGCGAGGTCGCCGGGCTGGAACCGCTGGCCGACAATGCCGCGCGCGATCTGGTCGCGCAGCTGACCGGCAACAACGCCTGCGACGTGGTGCCCTTTGGCACCGAGGCGGGGCTGTTCCAGGAAATGGGCATGTCGGTGGTGGTCTGCGGCCCCGGGTCCATCGCGCAGGCGCACAAGCCGGATGAATTCATCGCCCGCAGCGAACTGGCCGCCTGCCTGGACATGCTTGGGGGCATCGCGCGCAACCTTGCGGCCTGACGGGGCTCAGGCCCTGACGATCAGCGCCGTGCCCGGCGCCGCAAGGGTGGCCAGCGCGCGCAGGTGGTCGCGGCGAAAGGCGATGCAGCCCTCGGTGGGATAGCCCGGCCTGCGCCACTGGTGCAGGAATATCGCCGAGCCGCGCCCGGGCGTCGCGTCGGGCCAGTTCCAGTCGGTCAGCAGCACGATGTCATAAAGCGGGTCCGCCCGGCGCAGCCGTTCATGGCTGTGCCCGTAAGGCGCGCGCACCAGGGTGTTATAGGCCGCATCGCCCGCGTCGTCAGACCACAGATCGCCCGGGCGGATTGGCCGCGCCCAGGGCGCGGGCGGCGCAACGCGGTCGGGCCGGTACAGCGTGCCGACGATCCGATGCTGCCCCACCGGCGTCGCCCCGTCGCCTTCGCGCTTGTCGGCGCCAATGCCGCCCCGCCCGATGGCACAGGGCCAGCGCCGCCCGGCAAAGCGCAGCCCCGTGGGCGAAAGCACCATCGCCGTCAAAGCAGATGCCCCGACTTGGCCGCCTTGGTGGCAAGATATGCCTCGTTGAAGGGGTTTTCGCCCACCTTCAGCGGCACGCGTTCGGCCACCGTCACGCCGCAACGTTCCATCATGGCGATCTTGGCCGGGTTGTTGGTAAGCAGGCGCACCGCGCCAAAGCCCATCTTGCGCAGGATCTCGGCGCCCAGCCTGAAATCGCGCTCGTCATCTTCGAACCCAAGGCGGTGATTGGCCTGCACCGTGTCGAACCCCTGATCCTGCAGGGCATAGGCGCGCATCTTGTTGGCCAGCCCGATGCCGCGCCCCTCCTGGTTGAGGTAAAGCAGCACGCCGCTGCCCTCTTGACCCATCTTCGCCAGCGCCGCGTTCAGCTGCGGGCCGCAGTCGCATTTCAGCGACCCCAGCAGATCGCCGGTGAAACAGGCCGAATGCAGCCGCGCCAGCACAGGGGCGGCGCGGTCGGGGCGGCCGATCTCGATGGCGTAATGTTCATCCGATCCATCTTCGGGGCGGAAGATGTGCAGGCGCGCGTTCTCGGCGGCGCGCAGCGGCACGCGGGCCGACACGACGTGGTCAAGATTGGCAAGGGTCAGCAGGTAGGGCGCCGCCTCGATCGCGTCGATCCGGGTCAGCAGCCAGCGCGAGGCCAGCGCGCGCGCATCGTCCACCGGCACCACCAGCGCCGCCGGCAGCAGCCGCGCCGATTTCGCAAGGGTGATCGCCAGCCGATGCAGCGTGGCGTTGCCCTCGCGCCGGGTGACAAGCGGCCCCTTCATCGGGCGCGACAGGTCGTCCTTGGGGTCGGCCAGCGCCTGCACCGCGGCCATGTCGGCGCCATCCGGCAGCGCCACCCGCGCCACATCGCCATCATAGGCCCGCGCCTTGAGCGTTTCGGCCCGCCGCGCCGTCAGCACCAGATCGACCGGCCCCAGCCCGCACAGCCCGCTCAGCCGCGCGTCGGATCCGGTTTCCGCCGCCATCACCAGCACGGCGCCATCGCCCCCGGTCAGCACCACCGGCACCCCCATGCGCAGATCCGCGCGGGCGCGGGCAAGAAGTTCCATCAGGCTGGGGGCTAGGGACATGTCGGCTCTTTCAAGCGGATCCTCGGGGACGGCGCTGCAACAAAGCAGCCCCGATCCTGTAACAAAAGCCCGCGCGCAACACGAGGGCGTGAGACAGGTGCAGCAAAACTTGCCCACACGCAACGGTGTTTCCATGTGAAGGTCAAACAAGACAAGGAACAGGCCCATGCCCCAGATCAAGAACATCCTGCTGGTGGACGACGACGACGACCTGCGCGAGGCACTTGCCGAGCAACTGGTCATGACCGAGGATTTCGAAGTCTTCGAGGCCGAGAACGGCGCCGCCGCCATGTCGCGCGTCAAGGAACAGAATTACGAGCTGATCATCCTGGATGTCGGCCTGCCCGACACCGACGGGCGCGAGCTGTGCAAGCTGATGCGCAAGCAAGGGGTCAAGGCGCCGATCGTCATGCTGACCGGGCATGACACCGATGCGGACACCATCCTTGGGCTGGACGCGGGTGCCAATGACTACGTCACCAAGCCGTTCAAGTTCCCGGTGCTGCTCGCCCGCATCCGCGCCCAGCTGCGTCAGCACGAGCAATCCGAGGATGCGGTGTTCACCGTGGGGCCGTACACCTTCCGCCCCGCCATGAAGCTGCTGGTGACCGAAGAAGACCGCAAGATCCGCCTGACGGAGAAGGAAACCAGCATCCTGAAGTTCCTGTACCGTTCATCCGAAGGGGTGGTGCCGCGCGACATCCTGCTGCACGAGGTCTGGGGCTATAACGCGGGCGTCACCACGCACACGCTGGAAACCCACATCTACCGCCTGCGTCAAAAGATCGAACCCGATCCGTCGAACGCGCGCATTCTTGTGACGGAATCCGGCGGCTACCGCCTGGTATCCTGACCGCGCCCGGGCGGCGGCAAATGACCTGCGCCCGGCGCATCCCCCTGCCCGCACCCGGGCCCGCAAGGGCGGGCGGCGCAGGGGCAGACCGGCAAAATTCCGCCTGACGCGACATGAATTCCCCGCCCCGGCCAAAGGCGCATTGTCATGCCGGCATCCGGCCTTAAGTACGGGGTGTCCCGTTGCATGTGCGGGTTCTCACATGCACCTCCCTGTTGGACTGGCCGGGCCTTGTGCCCGGCCCTTTTTTTGCCCCGCGCATGCGTTTGCGCGGGCAGTCAGGCGCATTCGCCCCCGCAGGCAGCAACCGAACACGAAAAAACGCCCCGGCATCGCTGCCGGGGCGTTCGTTTTCCTGTCAAGGACCGGACGCTTATTCGGCGTCTTCGGTCTTGCGGGCTTCCGGCGCGATTTCTTCGCCGGTTTCCTGATCGACCATCTTCATGGCAAGGCGCACCTTGCCGCGATCGTCAAAGCCCAGCAGCTTGACATAAACTTCCTGGCCTTCCTTCAGCACGTCCGAAGGATGGTTCAGGCGGCGGTTTTCGATTTGGCTGACATGCACCAGACCATCGCGCTTGCCGAAGAAGT
>CAXICP010000055.1:0-12495 GCA_964022595.1 uncultured Salipiger sp. | reverse complement strand
CTCCGCTGACGCGCGGCGAACAGGACGCGCTGCGCGTGGCGGTGCAGCGCTGCTGGCTGGTCGACGTGGGCAGCGAGGCGGCCAACGTGACGGTCACGGTGTCGATGGACATGGAACCCAATGGCCGCGTGGTCGGGTCCAGCCTGCGCCTTGTGTCCAGCAATGGCGGCGGCGCGGCGGCAGAGGCCGCGTTCCAAGCCGCCCGCCGCGCGATCCTGCGCTGCCAGGGCGACAGCGGCTACACCCTGCCGCCCGAGAAATACGAGCAATGGAAGCGCATCGAAATGACCTTCAACCCCGACGAGATGAGGCTGAGATGAGCAGACCGGCGGCAACCATCCGCGCATCCCATCGCGCCTGCGCATTTGAGCGGGGCACGCATGGGCGCTATGCAGGAAATCATGCGGGGCGCCACGCCCCCCAAGGCAAGAGGTTCGGAATGAAACAGCTGATGGCGCTTTGCCTCGCGGTTTTCGCGGTGTTGGGTCTGCCCGCCGCGGCACAGGCCCAGGACGGCCCGCTGCGGATTGAAATCACCGAGGGCACGATCGAACCCATGGCCTATGCGGTGCCCGATTTCGTCGCCGAAACGCCGGGGGCCTCGCAATACGCGCAGCAGCTTGCGCGGGTCGTGGCGGATGATCTGACCGGCACGGGGCTGTTCCGCGAAGTCCCGCGCGAGGCGCATATCAGCCGCGTCACCTCGTTCGAGGCGCCGGTGCAGTTCGCGGACTGGCGCGCGGTCAACGCACTGGTGCTGCTGACGGGATCGGTCGCCGAACAGGGCGGGCGCATCACGGTGAAATTCCGCGTCTGGGACGTGTTCGCCGGCACCGAGCTGGGGCAGGGGATGCAGTTCGCCGCCACCACCGACGGCTGGCGGCGGCTGGCGCACAAGGTCGCGGACCAGGTCTATACCCGGCTGACGGGCGAGGGCGGCTATTTCGACAGCCGCGTGGTCTTTGTCTCGGAAGCGGGGCCGAAGGATCAGCGCGCCAAGCGGCTGGCGATCATGGATTACGACGGGGCCAACGTTCAGTACCTGACGGATTCGCGGTCCATCGTGCTGGCGCCGCGCTTTTCGCCAAGCGGCGACCGGGTGCTGTACACCAGCTATGAAACCGGCGAGCCGCGCGTTCACATCCTGAACGTGGGATCGGTGCAAAGCCGTATCCTTCCGAACGCCAGCGGCGTCATGAGCTTTGCGCCGCGCTTTTCGCCCGATGGCACGAAGGTGGTCTATTCGGTCACCTCTGGGTCGAACACCGACATCTACATGATGGATGTGGCCGGGGGCACGCCGCGCCAGCTGACCTTTACCCCGTCGATCGAAACCGCGCCCAGCTTTTCGCCCGACGGCAGCCGCATCGTGTTCGAAAGCGACCGGTCGGGAACGCAGCAGCTTTACATCATGCCCAGCTCGGGCGGGGAAGCGACGCGCATCAGCTTCGGGCAGGGGCGGTACGGTACGCCCGTCTGGTCCCCGCGCGGCGATCTGATCGCGTTCACAAAGCAGCTTTCGGGGCGCTTCCACATCGGGGTGATGCGCACGGATGGCAGCGAGGAAAGGCTTCTGACCGCGTCTCCGCTGGACGAGGGGCCGACCTGGGCCCCCAACGGGCGGGTGATCATGTTCTCGCGTGAGACGCTGGGCGCGCAGGGCACGTCTTCGCTGTATTCGGTGGACGTGGCGGGGCGCAAGCTGACCCGCGTGCGCACGCCCGAAGGCGGGTCCGACCCGGCCTGGGGCCCGCTGCAGTGAACTGCGACGCCCCCGCGCCCGCCCCGGCCCGGCGGGCAAGGATTTCCCCGCCCCGTTTCGGGACGGGGCCACAAGGCTCCCCGCTTTCCGGGGCGTGTCAGATCGTTTCCAAGTCAGCAGCGCCGTGCTAAGAACACGGCAACATTCGAGCAGGACAGTTCCATGCAAGTTTTCTCCAAGGCCCTCATCATCACCGTCGCGCTTGGGCTCGCGGCCTGTACCAATGGCGACCGCTTCGGGTCCGGCGGCGGCGCGGGCGATGCCTATGGCGCCGGCGCCAACGGCGGCGTGACCGGGGGCATTCTGCCCGGGTCCGCCAATGATCCCCGCTCGCCGGCGTATTTCAACCAGACCATCGGCGACCGCGTGCTGTTCGCCGTGGACCAATCCACGCTGAGCGCGCAGGCGCAGGCCACGCTTGACGCGCAGGCCCAGTGGCTGATGACCAACAGCGACTACCTTGCGGTGATCGAAGGCCACGCCGACGAACAGGGCACGCGCGAATACAACATCGCACTTGGGGCCCGCCGCGCCAACGCGACGATGGAATACCTTATTTCAAAGGGCATTGCGCCGAACCGTCTGCGCTTCGTGTCCTACGGCAAGGAGCGCCCGGTCGAAGTCTGCGCCGAAGAGGCATGCTATGCCAAGAACCGGCGCGCGGTGACGGTGATCTCGATGGGCATGGGTAGCTGACCCGATGCGTGCCGCCGCCTTTGCCATCGCCGCCGCGATCAGCGCCGCCGGGATCACCGGCGCCGCTGCGCAGGACAGCCAGAGCCTTGCCGGCATCCGTCAGGATCTGTCGACGCTGACCGCCGAACTTGCGCGGCTCAAGCAGGATTCCGCGTCCGGCGGGGCCGGTTCGGTGCAGATCAGCGGCGGCACGCTTGACCGGATCAACGCCATCGAGGCGGCGTTGCAGCAGGTCACCGCCCGCACCGAACAGTTGCAGCACCGGATCGAAAGCGTCGTGCAGGACGGCACCAACCGCATCGGCGATCTGCAGTTCCGCCTGTGCGAACTGGAACCGGGATGCGACATCGGCGCGCTTGGCGACACGCCGCCCCTGGGCGGCGACGTGGCATCCGCCGGCGGGGCCGCCGCGCCCGCGCCGCAGCCCGCGCCATCTGCCCTGCCGTCCGGCGGGGCGGAACTTGCCGTGACCGAGGAAGCAGATTTCAGGCGAGCCCGGGAGGCGCTCGCCTCGGGTGACTTTCAAGGCGCCGCGCAGCAGTTTGCGACCTTCCGCGAGACCTTTCCAGGAAGCCCCCTCGAAGCGGCCGCCTTCGTCGGCGAGGGCAACGCCCTGATCGGCCTTGGCGACACCCGCGAGGCGGCGCGCCGCTTCCTGTCCGCCTATGCCAACTATCCCGGCAGCGATGCCGCCCCCGAAGCGCTGTGGCGCCTTGGCACCGCGCTGGGGCAGCTGGGCAGCCAGACCGAAGCCTGCGTGACCCTGTCCGAGGTGGAAACCCGCTATCCCGGCACCCCCGAGGTGGCGCAGGCGCAGGCAGAGATGGGCCGCCTGGGCTGCCAGTGACGTGACCACGCTTGACCAGCGGTTCGCCGACGCCATGGGCGCGGCGCTGGGGCCCGATTTTCCGCCCGCGCTTGCCCTTGGGGTATCGGGTGGCGGCGACAGCATGGCGATGCTGACCCTTGCGCATAACTGGACCCGCCGCTGGGGCGTCGCGCTGCACGTGGTCACGGTGGATCACGGGCTGCGCCCCGAAGCCGCGGGCGAGGCGGATCTGGTCCGCGCCACCTGCGCCGAACTTGGCCACCCGCACACGGTCCTGCAATGGCGCTGGGACGGGCGCGGCAACCTGATGGACGCGGCGCGGCGCGGGCGGCTTGCGGTCATCGGCGACTGGATCGGGCCGGGGCAACCGCTGTTGCAGGCCCATACCCGCGACGACGTGGCCGAAACCTTCCTGATGCGGCTGGCGCGCGGGTCGGGCGTGGACGGGCTTGCCGCGATGGCGCCGGTGCGCGACGTGGCGCGCCCCGATGGCACGCGGTTCACCGTGGTGCGGCCCTGCCTTGGCATGGGGCGCGATGAATTGCACCACTACCTGCGCACCCTGCGCGGCACCTGGGTCGAAGACCCCAGCAACGAAGACGACAGCTTCGAGCGCGCGCGCATCCGCAAACTGCTTGCCACGCTTGGCGCTGCGGGGCTGGATGCGCGCACGCTGGCCGCCACGGCTGGGCGCATGGCCCGCGCGGGCGAGGCGCTGCGCCTGCGCGCCGCCGAAGCCTGGGACCTTTGCGGCCAGCAAGACCGCGTTTCAGGCGCCCTGACGCTGGATCGCGACCGCTTTGCCGGGCTTGACCGGGAAACGCAGATGCGGCTGCTGGCCGGGGCGCTGCAGTTCATTTCGTGCGCCGAATACCGGCCAAGGGCCGCCGCGCTTGAAGCGCTGCTGGACCGGTTGCTTGCCGGGGGCGCGGGCACGCTTTTGGGCTGCGAAGCGCGCTGCGAGCCTGCGCGCATCACCGTGTTCCGCGAACTTGCCGCGATGGCCGGCCCGGCGCCGGCGGCGCAGACGCCCGTGTGGGATGGCCGGTGGCGGATCACCCCGCCCGATGGCCATCGCGGGCTGGACGTGCGCGCGCTTGGCGATGACGGCTGGCGGCAGGCATCCAGCGCGCGCGAGTCCGGCCCGCCCCACGCCATCGCCCGCACCCTGCCGTCGCTGTGGCAGGGCGACGCGCTGGTCGCCTGCGACGGGCTGGGAATCGGCCCCGGCGGCACCGCGACGCTTGTTGACCATGCGGCAGCTTTCCGTCCGTTCATGGTTTCGCGGTGAATCACGTTGAACCGGGCCGCGCAGTCTCTATGTTAAAGCCAACGCGCTCCGGTAGGGGCGCGCGACGCATGTTTGGAGGATTCCTTGGGCAACGCACGCAATATCGCCTTCTGGGTGGTCCTGTTTCTTCTCATCCTGGCGCTGTTCAACCTGTTTTCAGGTGGTGGCAGCACGCTGCAAAGCCGCGAGATCAGCTATTCTGATTTCGTGCAGTCGGTTGAGAGCAACAGTGTCAGCTCTGTCACCATCGACGGCGAACAGATCCGTTACCGCAGCAACGATGGTTCGGATTACGTCACGGTGAAGCCCGAGGACGCGCAGGTCACCGACCTGCTGATCGCGAACGACGGCACCGTTCGGGCGGAACAACAGGAACAATCGGGCTTTCAGGCCTTCCTGCTGTCGCTTCTGCCCTTCCTGCTGCTGATCGGGGTGTGGATCTATTTCATGAACCGCATGCAGGGCGGCGGCAAGGGCGGCGCCATGGGCTTTGGCAAGTCCAAGGCCAAGCTGCTGACCGAAAAGCAGGGCCGGGTCACGTTCGACGATGTCGCGGGCATCGACGAGGCCAAGGAAGAGCTGGAAGAGATCGTCGAATTCCTGCGCAATCCGCAGAAATATTCGCGCCTTGGCGGCAAGATCCCCAAGGGGGCGCTGCTGGTCGGGCCTCCGGGCACGGGTAAGACGCTGCTGGCGCGCGCCATCGCGGGCGAGGCGGGCGTGCCTTTCTTCACCATCTCGGGGTCCGATTTCGTGGAAATGTTCGTGGGCGTCGGCGCCAGCCGCGTGCGCGACATGTTCGAACAGGCGAAAAAGAACGCGCCCTGCATCGTCTTCATCGATGAAATCGACGCCGTGGGCCGCAACCGTGGCTCTGGCTATGGCGGGGGCAATGATGAACGCGAACAGACGCTCAACCAGCTGCTGGTCGAGATGGACGGCTTCGAGGCGAACGAGGGCGTCATCATCGTGGCGGCCACCAACCGGCGCGACGTGCTGGACCCCGCGCTGCTGCGCCCGGGCCGGTTCGACCGTCAGGTCATGGTCGGCAACCCCGACATCAAGGGCCGCGAAAAGATCCTTGGCGTTCACGCGCGCAAGACCCCGCTTGGCCCCGATGTCGATTTGCGCATCATCGCGCGCGGCACGCCGGGCTTTTCCGGGGCCGATCTTGCGAACCTCGTGAACGAGGCCGCGCTGACCGCCGCACGCGTCGGGCGCCGCTTCGTCACCATGGAAGATTTCGAAAACGCCAAGGACAAGGTCATGATGGGCGCCGAGCGCCGCAGCATGGTGTTGACCGCCGAGCAGAAGGAAAAGACCGCCTATCACGAGGCCGGGCACGCCGTCGTGGGCCTGTCGCTGCCGCAATGTGATCCGGTCTACAAGGCCACGATCATCCCGCGCGGCGGTGCGCTTGGCATGGTGGTGTCGCTGCCGGAAATCGACCGTCTGAACTGGCACAAGTCCGAGTGCGAGGAAAAGATGGCGATGACCATGGCGGGCAAGGCTGCCGAGATCATCAAGTACGGCGCCGAGAACGTGTCGAACGGCCCCGCTGGCGACATCCAGCAGGCCAGCGCGCTGGCGCGGGCCATGGTGCTGCGCTGGGGCATGTCCGACCGGGTCGGCAACATCGACTATTCCGAGGCGCACGAGGGTTATCAGGGTAACACCGCCGGTCTTTCCGTGTCGGCCCACACCAAGGAAACCATCGAAGATGAGGTCAACCGCTTCATCACCGAAGCCTATGACCGCGCCTTCCAGATCCTGACCGAACGCCAGGAAGACTGGGAACGCCTGGCACAGGGCCTGCTGGAATACGAGACGCTTACCGGCGAGGAAATCAAGCGCGTCATGAAGGGCCTGCCGCCGCATTCCGGCGACAGCGCCGATGACGGCTCGGATGACACCCCGTCGATCACGGCGATCCCCAAGACCAAGCCCAAGGCAAAGCCCGAGGGCGAGGGCGGCATGGAACCAGAGCCGACCGCATGAGCAGCGACGCCGATCGCGACTGGGACCCCGGGCTTTATCACAAGTACCGGGGTCTTCGTTTGCGCCCCGCCATGGATCTTCTGCGCGGGGTGGGGCCGCTGCCCGAGGGCGAGGTGTTCGACCTTGGATGCGGCAGCGGCGCGGCTGGCCCCGCGCTAAAGGCGCTGGGGCGCCGGCTGACCGGCGTCGACCTCAGCGAGGCGATGCTGGAAAAGGCCAGCGCCACGGGCTGCTACGACGCGCTGGACCATGCGGATATCTCGCAATGGGCGCCGGCTGCGCCCGCGGCCCTGATCTATTCCAATGCCTCGCTGCAATGGGTGAACGACCACGAGACGCTGCTGGAACGCCTTGTGGGCCATCTTGCGCCCGGCGGCACGCTTGCGGTGCAGGTGCCACATCAGAACAACGCGCCCTCGCACCGGCTTTGGCTGACCATGGTCGACGAACTTTTCCCCGACGCGGTCGATCCCGACGCCATCCCCGGTGTGATGCTGCCGGCGGAATACCACCGCCTGCTGTCGCCGCTGGGCACCGTCACCCTGTGGGAAACCGAATATTATCAGGAACTAACGCCCGAAGGCGACGGCCACCCGGTGCGCCGCTTTACCGAATCCACCTTTGCGCGCCCGGTGCTGAACGCGCTGGAACCCGATGAACAGGCGCGCCTTGTGGCCGCCTACGAGGCGGTGGTCGGGTCGGCCTATCCCACCGGGGCGAACGGGCGCGTGCTGTTCCCCTTCCGGCGCCTGTTCTTCACCCTGACCACCTGAGGTTCGCCCATGCCCGCGCTGAAGCCCATCGAATTTTCCGGAACGATCCGCTGGCTGGGCCGCGTGCCCACCGAAGGCGACGGGCTGCGCTCGGTCCCTGTGCAAACGCTGGAAATCGGCTTTGACGGCGCGGCGGGCGAACGGCATTCGGGGCTGACCCGCGCTTCGTGCAGCCGCGTGACCTCGCAGCACCCGCGCGGCACGCAGATCGCCAACGCCCGGCAACTGACCATTTTGTCGGCCGAGGAAATCGCCCAGACCGCCGAACGCATGGGGCTGGATGCCATCGATCCCACATGGGTCGGCGCGTCGATCATCCTGCAGGGCCTGCCCGACCTGACCCACCTTCCGCCGTCCTCGCGCTTGCAGGGGCCGGACGGGGTCACGCTTGTGGTGGACATGGAAAACCGCCCCTGCGTTCTGCCCGGGCGCGAGATCGAACAGGAACGCGAGGGGTTCGGCAAGCTTTACAAGCGCGCCGCCGAAGGGCGCCGGGGCGTGACCGCCTGGGTCGAACGGCCCGGCACGCTGCGCCTTGGGGATGCGCTGGTGCTGCATGTGCCCGATCAGCGGCTCTGGGCCCATGCCGAGGCGGTGCTGCCCGCGCACTAGGCTGGATTTGCGTCTATCATCCGTGCTCTGGTCGGGGCATTGTCCGGGCCTGATCACAGCGAAGGACCGACCATGACCGCCACCCCCGACATCGAGATCGCCCGCGCCGCCCGCAAACGCCCGATCACCGAAATCGGCGGCGCGCTTGGCATTCCGCCCGAACAGCTGCTGCCCTACGGGCATGACAAGGCCAAGGTGTCGCGCGAATTCATCGCCGGGCTGGGCGATCGGCCCGGCGGCAAGCTGATCCTTGTCACCGCGATCAACCCCACCCCGGCGGGCGAGGGCAAGACGACCACGACCGTAGGGCTTGGCGACGGGCTGGCGCGCATCGGCAAGCGGGCGGCGATCTGCATCCGCGAGGCCTCGCTTGGGCCGAATTTCGGGATGAAGGGCGGCGCAGCCGGGGGCGGGCGCGCGCAGATCGTCCCGATGGAGGAAATGAACCTGCACTTCACCGGGGATTTCCACGCCATCACCTCGGCCCACAATCTGCTTGCGGCGATGATCGACAATCACATCTACTGGGGCAACGAGCAGGATATCGACCTGCGCCGCGTGGTCTGGCGCCGGGTGGTCGACATGAACGATCGCGCGCTGCGCGAGGTGGTCTGCTCGCTGGGCGGGGTGGCCAACGGGTTTCCGCGCGAAAGCGGCTTTGACATCACCGTCGCCTCCGAGGTGATGGCGATCCTGTGCCTGGCCGAGGATCTGGGCGATCTGCAACGCCGGCTGGGCGACATGATCGTCGCCTATCGGCGCGACCGCTCGCCCGTGTTCGCGCGCGACATCAAGGCCGACGGTGCGATGACCGTGCTGCTGCGCGAGGCGATGCAGCCCAACCTTGTGCAGACGCTGGAACACACGCCCGCCTTCGTCCACGGCGGCCCCTTCGCCAATATCGCCCACGGCTGCAATTCCGTGGTCGCCACCCGCACTGCGCTGAAGCTGGCCGATTACGTGGTGACCGAAGCGGGGTTCGGCGCGGACCTGGGGGCCGAGAAATTCTTTGACATCAAGTGCCGCAAGGCCGGGCTTCATCCCGATTGCACGGTGCTGGTGGCGACGGTGCGCGCGCTCAAGATGAACGGGGGCGTGGCGCGGGATGCGCTGTCGGTCGAAGACGTCGACGCGGTGCGCCGGGGCTGCGCCAACCTTGGGCGCCATATCCAGAACCTCAAGGGGTTCGGGGTGCTGGTGGTGGTGGCGATCAACCATTTCACCACCGACACGCAGGCGGAAATCGACGCGCTGCACGATTATGTCGCCTCTCAGGGCGCCGAGGCGCATCTTTGCACCCACTGGGCCGATGGCGGCGCCGGGGCCGAGGCGCTGGCCACCCGCGTGGCGCAGATCGCCGATGCGGGCACCTCGCAGTTCGCCCCGCTTTACCCCGATGACATGCCGCTTTGGGACAAGATCCAATGCGTCGCCGAACGCATCTACCACGCCCATGACGTCACCGCCGATACCCGCATCCTGAACCAGCTTCGGGAATGGGAATCGCAGGGGTACGGGCATCTTCCGGTGTGCATGGCAAAGACGCAGTACAGCTTTTCTACCGACCCGTCGCTGCGCGGCGCCCCCGAGGGGCACGTGGTGCCGGTGCGCGAGGTGCGCCTGTCCGCCGGCGCGGGATTCGTCGTCGCCATCTGCGGCGATATCCTGACGATGCCGGGCCTGCCGCGCCATCCGGCCGCCGAGTCGATCCGCCTGAACGAGGCGGGCGAGGTCGAGGGGCTGTTCTGATCGGCGTCGCCCCGGTGCCTGTCGGAAACGCATTTTCGCCGCGGCGGGCGGCGCAGGGCGCCCGAGCCGTTGAAATCCGGCGCCGGCGGCGGCATTAGGAAGGCAAGCCAGAAGATGGAGCCCCCATGCGCGACCCCGCCGATCTGCCCGACATGGCCGCGCTGCGCGCCGAGATCGACCGCATCGATCAGGCGCTCAGCGCGCTTATGGGGCAGCGGGCGCGGGTGATCGACCGCGCGGCAGAGCTCAAGGCAGGCAACGGCTGGCCGGCACGGATCGACCTGCGCGTCGACGAGGTTGTCGCCAACGCGCGGGAAAACGCCGCGCGCGACGGGTGGGACCCGGCGCTTGCCGAATACATCTGGTCCGAACTTGTGGAATGGTCGATCCGGCGCGAGCAATGCGCGCTTGGGCGGGAATGAAGGAAACAGGCATGGCGGCAAGCATCATCGACGGCAAGGGAAAAGGTCGCGGCGCATGTGGCGCGGCTGGTGGCCGATCACGGCATCACCCCGGGGTTGGCCGTGGTGCTGGTGGGCGAGGACCCGGCCAGCCAGGTCTATGTGCGCAACAAGGGCCGCCAGACGCTTGAGGCGGGGATGCAGAGCTTTGAACACAAGCTCCCGCCCGACACCCCCGAGGCGGATCTGCTGGCGCTGGTGGCGCGGCTGAACGCCGATCCGCAGGTGCATGGCATATTGGTGCAGCTGCCGCTGCCGGCGCACATGAACGCGGATGCGGTGATCAACGCGATCGATCCGGCCAAGGACGTGGACGGGTTCCATGTGTCGAACGTGGGGCTTCTGGGCACGGGGCAGAAAAGCATGGTGCCCTGCACGCCGCTGGGCTGCCTGATGATGCTGCGTGAATCGCTGGGCTCGCTTTCCGGGCTGGACGCGGTGGTGATCGGGCGCAGCAATATCGTCGGCAAGCCCATGGCGCAGCTGCTGCTGGGCGAAAGCTGCACGGTGACGCTGGCGCATTCGCGCACCCGGGATCTGCCGGACGTCGTGCGCCGGGCGGATATCGTGGTGGCTGCCGTGGGCCGCCCGCAAATGGTGCCGGGCGCCTGGATCAAGCCGGGCGCCACGGTCATCGACGTGGGGATCAACCGCATCGACGTGCCGGAAACCGGCAAGACCCGGCTGGTGGGCGATGTGGATTTCGACAGCTGCGCCAGCGTCGCGGGGGCGATCACGCCGGTGCCGGGCGGGGTGGGTCCGATGACCATCGCCTGCCTGCTGGCCAATACGGTCACCGCCTGCTGCCGGGCGAACGGGCTGCCCGAACCCGAAGGGCTGACCGCCTGACGCAAGGGCAGGGCGGCGCCTTGCACGGGCGCCGCGCCGATGTCAGCCGCGCGGCATCGGCAGCGCGCAGGGGCTGGGCCCCGTCAGGATGGCCAGCGCCCCGGGGCCCATCAGCGTTGCCAGCGGGTCCCTGTCGCAGCGCAAGCCCCCGGTATAGGCGCCGTAGGCGGGCAGGATCAGCCGGGAGCCGTCCACAAGGAAACAGGGCCGCGACAGCACGCGCCCGCGCAGGACGATGCGCGCCTTGGGGTGGTAATGGCCCGACAGCTCGGCGCTGGCGCCGGGCAGGGCGATGTGGCGCAGCGTCAGCGGCCCAAGGCGCAGCTCGGCGCGGTGCGTGCCCCCGGGGGCCACGGGGCCGGGGTCGTGGTTGCCTTCGATCCAGGTCCAGTCACGCCCGGCCTGCAACCGGGTGATCCAGTCGCGGTCAGGCTCGGGCAGGGCCTGCGCGATGTCGCGGGTGTCGAAGCTGTCGCCAAGGCAGATCACGCGGGCCGCGCCCGTCGCCTGCAGGTCCGCATCCAGCCGCTGCAGGGTCTCGCGGGTGTCATAGGGGGGCAGGGCGGCGCCGCCGACAGCCGACAGCCGGGCCGCCTTGCCAAGGTGCAGATCCGAGACGACAAGCAGGTTTTCGTCGGGCCAGTGCAGCGCCCCCGAGGGCAGCGCGCGCAGTGATGCGCCGTGAAAGCGAAAGGCGTGGGTGTTCATGGCCTGTTCCCTGCCACGCCCCGGGCGGGGGCGCAAGCGCGCGCTATTCCGCCGGGGCGAAGCCGACAATCAACTGGCGCAGGCCCAGCGCCGCGCCGGCAAAGATCGCGGCCATCGTCACCGGCGCCGAGAACGCAAGCACCGAAAACGCCGACAGTCCCTGCCCGATGGTGCAGCCCATGGCGATGACCGCGCCCGCGCCCATCAGCGCCGCGCCCAGGATCTGGCGGCGCAGCTCGCGGGGGTCTTCGCAGGCCTCCCACCGAAAGTGGCCCTTGATCAGGCTGCCAAGGAAGGCGCCGCACCAGATCCCCGCGACCGAGCCGACCGCAAAGCTGATGGGGCGCACCGATCCGGTCATCCACCACAGGATGGTTTCGCCCAGTGGCGCGGCAAAGCTGTGCGACACCACGGGCAGTGGTTCGAACCCGGTGCGCGTGACCCAGGTGGTGCCGGCCCAGGCAAGCACCACGCCCGCGCCCACCATGGCGGCCCAGGCGATGCGCTCGGGCGCCGCCAGCAGCCGCCGCGAGGTCAGCGACACGGCCAGCAACGCCGCGCCCAGCGTCAGGCCGATGGCCGCCGGCGCCAGCCCGGTCAGCGCCGAAATGCCATGGGCCAGCGTGGGCGGCGTGCCCGCGGCGGCCTCTTGCGGGAAGACCGCCGCGCGCAGCGGCGCAAGCGGTCCGGCCAGAACGGTCCAGGTGGCCACGCCCATCACCAGCACGATGACAAAGCTGCGCAGATCGCCGCCGCCCAGCCGCGCG
>CAXICP010000054.1:0-12543 GCA_964022595.1 uncultured Salipiger sp. | reverse complement strand
CTTCTCGGGATCGGTGGGGCGCTGATCTATGCCCTTCAGACCCGTGATGCGGGACCGGGCGGCGAAGAACTCTATTCGACCGAGAACCGCCCCACGGCGGACGGACTCACGGGCTTGCCCTCAGACTACACCGGCCCGGTGCTCGGCCCCGCGCTGCCCGGCGATCTCGGCCGTCCAATCCTCGACGCCGAGAGGCGGGGCCAGCCGGTCGCAACGCCTGCGATCACAACGCCCGCTGTCGATCCCGAGGAAGAACGCCGCCGCGCAGAGGAAGAGGCCGCGCGCCTGAGCAATGTGTTCTTCCAGACCGGCCCGCGCCCCGGAGCGACGCCGGGAACGACCATGCCCGGCCTGGCCGGTCTCGGCGGCCAACCGGAGGGAACGGCCGGGCAGAACCGTCATGCCGCCTTCCTGGGCGGCCCGGTTGACCGCCAGATCGTCGCGCCGGATCGCGTTACTCCACCGGCATCGCCCTATATCCTGCAGGCCGGGGCCGTGATCCCGGCCGCGCTCATCACCGGCATCCGTTCCGACCTTCCGGGCCAGATAACGGCGCAAGTCACCGAGAACGTCTATGACAGCCCGACCGGCTCGTTGCTGCTGATCCCGCAGGGCACCCGCATCATCGGCCAATATGACGACGGCGTGACCTTCGGCCAGCGCCGCGTGCTCTTGGTGTGGAACCGTCTGATCCTGCCGGGCGGCCGTTCCATCGTTCTGGAGCGCCTGCCGGGCACGGACGCCAGCGGCTATGCCGGGCTTGAGGATGGCGTCGATTATCATTGGTGGGATCTGATGAAGGCCGCAGGACTATCCACGCTGCTCGCAGTCGGCACGGAGCTGGCGACCAGCGACGAGGACCGGCTGATCCGTGCGATCCGCGACGGCGCGCAGGATACCGTCAATCAGGCGGGCCAGCAGATCGTCCAGCGCCAGTTGCAGGTCGCGCCCACGCTGACCATCCGTCCCGGCTTCCCGGTCAGGATCATCGTGACCCGCGACCTTGTATTCGAGCCGGCAGGAGGTTGACCATGACCAAGCTGAAACTCGGCCCGCTGCCCGACGACAAGCCCGTAAAGGTGACCCTGGAGCTGCCCGCGCCACTTCACCGCGATCTGGTCGCCTATGCCGAGGTGCTGGCCCGCGAGACCGGCCAGCCGGCCGCCGATCCCGTCAGGCTGATCGTGCCCATGCTGGAGCGGTTCATCGCCACGGACCGCGGCTTCGCAAAGGCGCGGCGCTCGGCCGGCTGACCCATTGGCGGCATCTCCGCAAGCGAGGGGTGCCGCCAGCGCATCAACGCAAATGCGGCACGCTACAGGCCGCCGATCCCCCTCCATGCTTCGCCTGATCCGGGGCTTCCAGCCGCCGAAAAATCCCGCGAACCAGGGAGGATTCCATGTCCACGAAACGCCGTCACAGCAGCGGGGGCCGTCCACGCCAGCCGGTCCCCAAAACGCTCCCCGACGATCTCTACGACTATAGCGACGATCCAATGCCGCGCGTCAGCCCGCCGCGCGGACGCCCGCTCCATCTCTTCGATGTCGAGCGGCTGCCGGTCATTGACGACTGGCCCGAGGACGTGCCGATCACCGAGGCCGAGATTCAGGTGTTCGAGCGCTGGTTCGCCGACGTGTTCGATGAGTTGTTCGGCTCGGTCGATCTGCCCGATGACTTGAAATCGTTATCGTATTATGATAATGAAAAGCCCTGAACGATGATCGAGTCACGCCATGTCCACATTGAAAGTCGGGATCGGCAATCCCGAGGAAATGAAGGCCCGCACCATGCGGATCGCGCGCGGCGAGCAAAAGCCCAAGCCCGGCGAGCCGACGGTCTGGTTCGTCTCCACGACATCCTTTGCCAAATTCATGTCAGCGAGCAATTGCGAAATGCTGCGCATCATCCACGAACAGCAGCCGGCCTCATTGGAAGAGCTGGCGCAGATGACCGGCCGCGCCAAGTCCAACCTGTCCAGAACCCTCAAGGCCATGGTCGGATACGGCCTTGTGCGCATGGAAAAGGGCCGGGGTCTGAGGCTGATCCCCAAGCTCGTTCATGACCGCGTGGAACTGGTCTTGCCCCTGATCGAGCCTCGCAGGAAAGGAACCCGCAAATGAACATCCAAAATCCCAATGTCGCCCTGCGGGCTGCCCTATACTTGCGCGTCTCGACCTCCCGGCAGGCCGAGCATGACGTGTCGATCCCCGACCAGCGCAAGCAGGGCGAAGCATGGTGCGAAGTGAGGGGCTATCAGCTTGTCGAGACCTTCGTGGAAGCCGGCGCTTCGGCCACCAACGACCGCCGACCCGAGTTCCAACGCATGATCGAGGCAGGCACCAGCAAGCCCGCGCCGTTTGACGTGGTGGTGGTTCACAGCTTCTCGCGGTTCTTCCGCGACCACTTCGAGCTGGAGTTCTACGTCAGGAAGCTGGCGAAGAACGGT
Organism: uncultured Salipiger sp.; assembly: GCA_964022595.1. Lineage (GTDB taxonomy): Bacteria > Pseudomonadota > Alphaproteobacteria > Rhodobacterales > Rhodobacteraceae > Salipiger. The sequence continues at coordinate 10,097 of CAXICP010000054.1, read as the reverse complement.
ATTCGCCTCGTCTCCATCACGCAGGAAATGGGCGACGACCCCATGCACGTCATGATGCGACAGATCATGGCGCTGTTCGACGAATACCAGTCGAAGGAAAACGCCAAGCACGTCCTGCGCGCCTTGAAGGAAAACGCGCGGCAGGGCTTCTGGAACGGCTCGCTGCCGCCGGTCGGCTATCGCGTCGTCGCGGCCGAGCAGCGCGGCGCGAAGGTCAAGAAGAAGCTGGAAATCGACCCGCTGCACGCCGACACGATCCGCCTAATCTATCGCCTGGCGCTGGAAGGAGACGGCGATTCCGGCCAGATGGGCGTCAAGGCCATCGTCAAGCATCTGAACGGCAAGGGCATCTTCACCCGCGACGGCGGCCGTTGGGGCGTCGGCCAGGTTCACCGCATCCTGACGCGACGCACCTATATGGGCGAGCATCAATGGGGCAAGAACCGGAAGAACAAGACGGACAAGGACGCCGATGAAATCGTCATCGTGCCGGTTCCGCCGATCATCGAGCGGGAGACCTTCGAGGCGGTGCAGAAGCTCTTGCAGGCCCGAAATCCCAAGACCGAACTGCCCGCGCGCGTGGTGATCGGTCCCACGCTTCTGACCGGCATCTGCTATTGCGGCAATTGCGGCGGAGCCATGACCATCCGCACCGGCAAGAGCGGCCGCTATCGCTACTATGCCTGCTCGATCCGGGCGCGTCAGGGCGAAACCGGCTGCAAGGGGCGCGCCATCCCCATGGACAAGCTCGACACCATGGTTGCCGGCCATATCGAGGAACGCCTGCTCGATCCCGACCGGCTGGAGAAGCTGCTTGGCAGCGTCCTCGGCCGCCGCTCGGATCAGGCCGAACGCCGCCGCCAGCACATCGCCGAATTGCAACGGCGGGCAGCCGAATCGGAACTACGCCTCAAGCGCCTCTATGACGCCATCGAGGCCGGGGTTGCCGATCTGGACGATCCGGCGCTGACCGAACGTATCGCCGGCCTAAAGGTCATCCGCGATCAGGCGCGGGCGGACGCCGACCGGGCGCAAGCGCTGCTCGACAGCCCCGGCCACAACGCTGTCAGCCCGGCGATGATCCGGCAATTCTCGCAGATCGCCCGCGACCGTATCCGGGACCGTGAGGGCGGCTATCGGCGGGATCACCTGCGCGCCCTGGCGCAGCGTGTCGAGGTCGCAGACGACGCAATTCGCATCATGGGATCGAAAACGGAACTGCTCAGGACGCTCGCGGGCGGCCAAGTGCGGCAATCGGCGGCGATTGGCGTGCCCAGAGGCGGACTGAAGTGGCGGAGAGGAAGGGATTCGAACCCTCGAGACGGTTCCCCGCCTACACACTTTCCAGGCGTGCGCCTTCGACCACTCGGCCACCTCTCCGCCGACCCGTTTAGCGGAACACATATCATGGGTGCAAGGGCCAAAATCCCGGAAAATCGACCCCGAAGCGGCTTCGGGGTCGTGGGTCGTTTACATGTTCGGGTAGTTGGGGCCGTCGCCGCCCTGCGGGGTGGTCCAGGTGATGTTCTGGGCGGGGTCCTTGATGTCGCAGGTCTTGCAATGCACGCAGTTCTGGAAGTTGATCACGAAGCGCGGGCCGTTGTCGCCTTCGACGAACTCATAGACTCCCGCCGGGCAGTAACGCTGCGACGGGCCGGCGAAGCTGGCGTAATCGACCGCGACCGGCACGCCTTCGTCCTTGAGACGCAGGTGGCAGGGCTGGCTTTCCTCGTGGTTGGTAAAGGCGAAGGACACGTTGGTCAGACGGTCAAAGGACAGCACGCCATCGGGCCGCGGGTAGTCGATCGGCTTGTGGTGCGATGCCGGTTCGGTCATCTGCGCATCGTTCTTGCCATGCTTCATCGTGCCCAGCAGCGAAAAGCCCATCACGTTGGTCCACATGTCCATGCCGCCAAGGCTGAGCGAGCCCATCAGGCCGTACTTGGTCCAGATCGGCTTGACGTTGCGCACCTTCCACAGGTCCTGGCCGATGGGCCCCTTGCGCACGTCGGTTTCATAGGCGGACAGCTCGTCGCCCGCGCGGCCCTCGCGCAGGGCGGCAAAGGCGGCGTCGGCGGCAGCGATGCCCGACAGCATCGCGTTGTGGTTGCCCTTGATGCGCGGCACGTTGACCATCCCGGCGGAGCAGCCCAGCAGGGCCACGCCCGGCGCCACGAGCTTGGGCAGCGACTGCCAGCCCCCTTCGGCGATGGCGCGCGCGCCGTAAGCGACCCGCTTGCCGCCTTCCAGCAGGTTCGCGATCTGCGGGTGATGCTTCCAGCGCTGGAATTCCATGTAGGGGAAAAGATGCGGGTTCTTGTAGTTAAGATGTACCACGAAGCCGACATAGACCTGGTTGTTGTCAAGATGGTAGACAAATCCCCCGCCCCCGGCGTTGCTGCCCAGCGGCCAGCCCATGGTGTGTTCGACCCGGCCCATCCGGTGCTTTTCCGGGTCGATTTCCCAGATTTCCTTCATCCCGAGGCCGAACTTCTGCGGGCATTTCCCCGCCGAAAGATCGTATTTCTCGATGACCTGCTTGGACAGCGATCCGCGCACGCCTTCGGACAGGAACACGTATTTGCCCAGCAGTTCCATGCCCGGCTCGTAGCTGGGGCCGGGCGTGCCGTCCGCCTCAAGGCCGAATTCCCCCGCGACGACGCCGCGCACGGCGCCATCTTCGCCATAGACCAGTTCGGAACAGGACATGCCGGGGAAAACCTCGACCCCCAGTTCCTCGGCCTGTTCTGCCATCCAGCGGCAGACATTGCCCATCGAGACGATGTAATTGCCGTCATTGGACATGAAGCCCGGCATCGGCCAATGAGGAATGCCGATCTTGCCCGCCTCGCCCAGCAGGTAGAACTTGTCCTGCGTGACCGGCACGGTGACGGGCGCACCCTTTTGTTTCCAGTCGGGAATCAGCTTGTCCAGCCCGCAGGGGTCAAGCACCGCCCCCGAAAGGATATGCGCGCCGACCTCGGATCCCTTTTCCAGCACCACGACGGAAAGCTCCGCGTCCAGCTGCTTGAGGCGGATCGCCGCCGACAGGCCCGCAGGCCCCGCGCCGACGATCACCACGTCGTATTCCATGCTTTCTCGCTCGATCACGCTCATCTGGCTTCCTCCGGGATTCCCGTGTCGCGCCGCGGGCGGCAGCTGCGCAACATTATTTCAAAAACTCCTAGCGCGGCGATGCGGCATTGGTCAATGCACCCGCGGCGCTGGCGCGCAAAGCTTCTGCGCGCCGGGGATGGTTGCGACACGAAGCGGCGGTTCGTGTCCGCACTTGAACAGGTGCGCCCGCACACGTTATGTGCGTAACCTAGACTGAAATGCACGAACCGTACGTTCAGGAGCGCCCTCCTTGGAAAAGATACTGATGACCCGCGCGGGCTTTACCGCGCTTGAAACCGAATTGAAGAAGCTCAAGTCCGTCGAGCGTCCCGCCGTGATCCAGGCGATCGCCGAGGCGCGCGAGCTTGGCGATCTCAAGGAGAATGCAGAATACCATTCGGCCCGCGAAAAGCAGGGCTTCATCGAAGGTCGCATCAAGGAGATCGAGGCCGTCATGAGCCTGGCCGAGGTCGTCGATCCCACCAGGATGTCCGGGTCCATCAAGTTCGGCGCCACCGTCACCCTTGTCGACGAGGACACCGACGAGGAAAAGACCTGGCAGATCGTCGGCGAACACGAGGCCAACATCGAAAAGGGCCTGCTGAACATCAAGTCGCCCATCGCCCGCGCCCTGATCGGCAAGGAAGAAGGCGACAGCGTCGAGGTGCGCACCCCCGGCGGCGAGAAAAGCTACGAGATCCTCAACATCTCCTACAAGTAGGGTCCTCCGATGGACGACAGCAACGACAGCCGCCCGACCCCGCTCGGGATCTACGACCGCCCTGCCGGGGCCGGCGCCTCGGGGGTCGAGATCGCCGCCGCCGCGCTTAGCGTGGGCTGGCTGGTGCTGTCCGGGGCGTTCTTCATGCTTTACGGCGGCGAAGGAACCGACGGGCTGCGCTTTGTGCTGACCATGCTGGTCGTGTTCATGCCCGTCGCGATGATCTGGGTCGCCGCCACCACGGTCCGCGCCAGCCGCGTGATGCGCGCGGAAAGCGCGCGGCTTCATGCGGCCATCGACGCGATCCGCAACGCCTACCTGTCGCAGGCGCAGGCGGGGCGAAGCGAAAAGGCGAACGGCAACATCGCCCGCAAGCTTGACGAGATCGCCGCCGCGCAGCGCAAGACCGAAGCGGCGATGGCGATGATCACGGCCCAGCGTGCGGTCGACAGCGCCGCGCCGGCCACCATGGCCGCCGAACATGCGCAGCCCGAAGACCAGCCGCGCCTGTCGCTGGGCACGCCCGCCGAGGCGTTGCAGCCGCCCCTGTCCAACGCTGATTTCATCCGCGCGCTGAATTTCCCCGAGACCGCCGAGGATGCCGCCGGCTTCGCCGCCCTGCGCCGCGCGCTCAAGGATCGCCCGGCGGCGCAGTTGATCCAGGCCGCGCAGGACGTGCTGACGCTGCTGTCGCAGGATGGCATCTACATGGATGACCTGCGCCCCGACATGGCCCGCACCGAGATCTGGCGCGCCTTTGCCAGCGGCGCCCGCGGCCGCGAGATCGCGGCCCTTGGCGGCGTGCGCGACCGCTCGTCTCTGGCGCTGACCGCCGGGCGCATGAAGCAGGATCCGATCTTCCGCGACGCGGCGCACCACTTCCTGCGGCTGTTCGACAGGGCGGTGGCCCGCTTCGCCCCCGAAGCCACCGATTCCGAACTGTCCGACCTTGCCAACACCCGGTCTTCGCGGGCGTTCATGCTGCTGGGGCGCGTGGCCGGCACCTTCGACTAGGCCCACCGCTCGACCGCGTTTGCATCTTCCCACCGGCTTGGCTAGGCCTGTGCCCAGGCAGGAAATTCCGGAGAACCAAGATGGCATCCGCTGGCGTCAGGGCAAGCTACTGGAAGGGCGTCCGCGACGGGCTTCCCTTCATGCTGGTCATCATCCCCTTTGCCACGCTGTTCGGCGTCGTGTCATCGGACGCGGGGCTGAACGTGCTGGAAGCGCTTAGCTTTTCGGTCGCGGTTGTCGCCGGGGCGGCTCAGTTCACCGCGCTGCAACTGCTGCGCGACGATGCGCCCACGGTGGTGGTGCTTGGCTCGGCGCTGGCGGTGAACCTGCGGATGGCGATGTATTCGGCATCGCTGACGCCGCACCTGGGGCAGTTGCCCCTGTGGAAGCGCGCCTTCGCCGCATACCTGACGCTGGACCAGAACTATGCCATGTCCATCGTCGAATTCGAACGTGACAAGACGCTGAGCGGGTCCGAGAAATTCGGCTATTTCCTTGGCGCCGTCACCCCGCTTGCGCCGCTGTGGTACGTGTTCACCGTGGTGGGCGCGCTGGTCGGCACCGCGATCCCGATGGACACGGGGCTGGATTTCGCCATGCCCATCGCCTTCATTTCGATGATCGGGCCGGCGCTGAATTCCGGCGCGCACCGGACGGCGGCGCTGGTGGCGTCGGTTGCCTCGCTGATATTCGCCGGGTTGCCGTGGAACTTTGGCCTGCTGGTGGCCGCCGGGCTTGGCATGGCCGCCGGGGCCGAAATGGAACGCCGCGCGGAGGCACGGGCATGATCGACCGCACCGAGCTTTGGATCGTCATCCTGGCGCTGGCCGTGGGCAGCTTTGCGCTGCGCTTTGTCTTCCTGGGGCTGGTGGGCGACCGCGCCATGCCGCCCGCCGTGATGCGCCACCTGCGCTACACCGCCGTTTCGGTGCTGCCCGCGCTGGTGATGCCGCTGGTGATGTGGCCCGCCGCCACCGATGGAAACCCCGACCCGGTGCGCCTGACCTCGGCGGCGGTGACGCTGGCGGTCGCGATGCTGATGCGCAATGTGCTGGCGGCGATGATCGCAGGCGCCGCCGTTCTGGTCATCGGCGCCTGGCTGTAATCAGGGCCGGGGCCGATCGCCCTGCGCAAGGTGTTCGCGATAAAGCGCGATGGCCAGGGACTTGTCGTCGTTGTCGGTCTCGCGCAGGACGCGGTCGGTCACGCCGGGCATCCGCGACATCTGCTCGGCCAGCTTCTTGGGAAACCAGGTCGGGCTGACCGCATCGAAACCGGGAAGCTGCGCCAGGATCGAAGACGTCGATCTTGCGCAGTACGACTGCATCACCGAACCGTTCGACACCGCAAGGCGCAGCGCCTGTTCGGCAACCGCCGCCGGCACCTCGACCCGCTGGATGCGCACGCGATAGGTTTCGCGGGCATGGGCGCGTTCGTAGAAGCTTTCGAAGGTGGGGGTCACACCGTAAAGCACATCGTCGGCTTCGGTGATGTAATCGGCCCGCACCGACCCCGCCGGATCGAAGATGATCCGCTGCGAGGGGGCGTTGATCATGATCGAACTATGCGCCCCTTCTTCGGTGCGATTGTTGATCATCGTGTACAGGGGGATGGCGGGCGGGCAGTCCTGCTGGTAGCTGGCGGCCGCGATCTGTTCCATGGTGGCATTGGGGCGATGGTCGCCGGGCGTGCTGCACCCGGCAAGCGCAAGCGCGACGAGGGTCGCCAGACCCGCGGCTCGAAGATTCATCCGTTCCTGCTCCGTCCATGGAATGTCCTGCGCCGAGGGGTTCCATATAGCCCAAGCAAGGACAAGCGCCGAATGCCGGTCATGCGCCCCAGAGCGCCAGAAGCACCACCAGCACGATGATCACGCCCACCGTCTTGACGGTGAAGTTGACGAAGCCGGCAAAGGTTTCCTGCTGCGTCGTGATATCCATGGAACCGTGTTCGTGTCCGTTATCGGCCATGTGCCGTCCTCCCGTGGGGTCTTGCGTGCGTTCGCGAATGGGTAGCGCGAAATGCCCGCCTTGTCATCCGTTCAAATGCCCGGGGCAGCCGGTCAGGCCGCGTGTTGGGCCGCGTGCCATTCCCAGGCGCCGTCGTCGCGCAGGCGCCGCGTGGCGCGCCCCATGTGCCACAGGTGCTGGCAATGGGCCATCGCTTCGACCATGGCCAGCCCGTATTCCGATTCGGTGATCCTGCGCTTGAACAGCACCGCGAAGCAGTCCGTCGCCGTTCGCGGCGTGGAAAGATGCCCCGCCAGCCGGTCCAGCGCCGCGTGGTGGTTCTGGATCAGTTGCGTCAGGCGAAAGGGCAGCCCGGAAAAGGGCAGCTTGTGGCCCGGCAACGCCAGCTGATCCTCGCGCGCCAGTTCGCGCAGGCGCTCGCAGCTTTCCAGCCAGTCGGCCACCGGGTCCGCCAGCGGTTCGGTGGCATAGACTCCGATGTTGGAACTGATGGTCGAAATCACCTGATCGCCGGACAGCACCAGGTTGTCATCGCGCGACCACAGCGTCGCGTGTTCCGGCGCGTGGCCGTGGCCCACATGTACGTCCCAGCTGCGCCCGCCGATGTCGACCGTGTCGCCCTGCGCGATGCGGGTGAAGCCCAGCGGCAGCGGCCAGGTGACATCGGCAAAGTTGAAGGGGCGCTCGCCCGCGCGCCGGTCCAGCAGCGCCGGATCCATGCCGCAGCCGCGCCAGAACGCAAGCTGCGCGGGGGTGGGGCGGTCCTGTTCATCCAGTTGCAGCATGCGCGCCATCAGCAGGGCGGTGCGCGTGGTCACAAGCTCGGCGCCCCGGTCCATGAACCAGCCCGCCAGCCCGACGTGGTCGGGGTGGTGATGGGTCAGCAGCACGCGCGTCACCGGCTTGCCGGCCAGCGGCCCGGACAGAAGCGTGTCCCATTCGGCGCGGGTGCGCCCCGAATTCAGCCCCGTGTCGACGATGGTCCAGCCGTCGCCGTCGTCCAGCGCGTAGACATTGACGTGGTCCAGCGCCATCGGCAGCGGCAGGCGCATCCACAGCACGCCTTCCGCGATCTCGGTTGCGCTGCCGGGTTCGGGCGGGGAATCGAAGGCGTTGCGTATCATGCCGCCCTGCCTAGGCCCTGGCGGATCAAGCGGCAAGATCGTCGGGCGAGATCTCCATCAGCGCGGCATCTCCGGCGCGCACATGGGCCAGCAGCGCGCGGTGTTCCGGCAGCAGCCGCGCGATGTAGAACCGCGCCAGCCTGCCCCGCGCGCCCTGCGGATCGGCCATCGCCGCGCGCAGGTGGTAATGCCCGCCCAGCACCCGCGCAAAGGCGCGCAGAAAGGGCACGGCGGTCGCGAAGCGCGCCGTCATCTCTTGCGTCAGCAGCCATTCCGTCGCCTCGCGCAGCGATTCCGTGGCCTCCCAGACCGCCTCGGCCAGATCGGGAAGCGCGCCGCGTGCGGCCTCGGCTTCGGCTTCGATCTCGTCCAGCAGGGCAAAGGCGGTTTCGCCGTCATCCATCAGCTTGCGCCCCACCAGGTCCATCGCCTGGATGCCGTTGGTGCCCTCGTAGATCGCGGTGACGCGCACGTCGCGATAAAATTGCGCCGCGCCGGATTCCTCGACATAGCCCATGCCGCCGTGAACCTGCACGCCCATCTGCGCCACTTCGCAGCCGATATCTGTGCCAAAGGCCTTGGCGATGGGGGTCAGGAAAGCGGCCCGCGCCTGCCACGAAGGCGGGGTTTCATCGCCCGCCGCCGGGCCGGCGGCACCTTCGGCGCGGCTCATGTCGATGCTTAGCGCGCAATCCAGTTCGATGGCGCGGGCGGCAAAGATGTCCGCCTTCATGGTCGCAAGCATGCGCCGCACGTCGGCGTGGCCGATGATCGTGCCCTCGGGGGTGCGCCCCTGCCGGCGTTCGTTGGCAAAGGCCAGGGCGTGCTGATAGGCGCCCTCGGCCGCGCCCACGCCCTGCCCGCCGACGCCAAGCCGGGCGTTGTTCATCATGGTGAACATCGCCTTCATGCCGCCCCCCGGCGCGCCCACGATCCAGCCGGTCGCGCGCTCGAAGCTCATGACGCAGGTGGGCGAGCCGTGCAGCCCCATCTTGTGCTCAAGGCTGACCACCTTGAGACTGTTCGCCACGCCCGGATTGCCCTGATCGTCGGGGATCAGCTTGGGCACCATGAACAGGCTGATGCCGCGCGTGCCCTCGGGGGCGCCGGGCAGTCGGGCAAGCACAAGGTGGCAGACGTTTTCCGCGAAATCCGTATCGCCCCAGGAAATATAGATCTTTTGCCCGGTGATCGCGAAGGTGCCATCGCCGTTGTCCTCGGCTTTGGACGTCAGCGCGCCCACGTCCGACCCGGCCTGCGGTTCCGTCAGGTTCATGGTTCCGGTCCATTCGCCGGAAATCAGCCGGGGCAGGTACAGCGCCTTCATGGCATCGTCGGCGTGGTGTTCCAGCGCTTCGATCTGGCCCTGCGTGAGCAGCGGGTTCAGTTGCAGCGCAAGGCAGGCGCCAGCCATCATGTCGTTCACCGCCGTCGCCACGGTCAGCGGCAGGCCCATGCCACCATGATCGGGATCGGCGGTGATCGCCACCCAGCCCCCGTCGGCGATGGCGCGATAGCCTTCGGCGAACCCGGGCGAGCTGCGCACCACGCCGTTTTCCAGCCGGGCGGGCGTCAGGTCCCCCGCGCGTTGCAGCGGGGCCATCACCTCGTCGCAAAGCTTGCCCGCTTCGGTCAGCACTGCCGAAACCGTGTCGGGGGTCGCTTCGGCAAAACGGTCCGTGCCCTGAACCCGGGAAAAGCCGACGACCTTGTCCAACAGGAACGAGAATTCGGAAACGGGGGCGCGGTACGGCATGGGCTGGCTCCGATCGAGGTTGGCAAGGCGCAAAGGCTCCGCTAGTCAAAGCAGAACCATTCGCGGCGGGAGCCTAGCCAACCCGCCCCCTCGGGCAACAGGAACGCGGCGTCACGAACCCATGACCGACACGATACGTCTGGATGCAACCCCCACGGGCCTGACGCGCGCGGCGCGGCTTCTGCAAGAGGGCGCGCTTGTCGCCTTCCCCACCGAAACGGTCTACGGGCTGGGCGGAAACGCCGCCGATGACCGCGCCGTCGCCCGCATTTTCGAAGCCAAGGGCCGCCCTTCGTTCAACCCCCTGATCGTACATTTCGCCGACCTTGATACGGTTCAGCGCTACGTGCGCTGGTCAGACATGGCGCAGCGCGTGGCCGATGGTCTTGCGTTGC
>CAXICP010000053.1:0-12747 GCA_964022595.1 uncultured Salipiger sp. | reverse complement strand
TGTCCATGATCATCCCCAGCCCCAGCAGCACCAGGTTGAGCAGCAGCAGGATCACGATCGGATTGTCGGAAATGCCCGTGACCGCATCGGCCAGCAGCACCGGCACCCGGTACAGCGTCAGCAGGTAGGAAAACGCCGATGCCGTCGCCACCAACAGCATCACCAGCGCCGTTGTGCGCACCGATGTCACCACGGCGGCGCGGAATTTTTCCCACGTCAGTTCGCGGTAGACCAGCACCGTGACCAGCACCGCCCAGATCGCGCCGAACGCGCCGCTTTCGGTCACGGTCATCACGCCCGACAGCACGCCGCCCACGATGATCACCGCCGTCATCAGCCCCGGCAGCGCGATGATGGTCGACACCGCCAGCATCCGGAAGCCCGGAAAGGGTTCCGCCGGATAGCCGCGCTTGACCGCGATGACATAGGCCACCACGCCAAGGCACAGGCACATCAGCACCCCCGGCACGATGCCCGCGATGAACAGCTTGCTGACCGAAACGCCCCCCGCCGCCACCGCGAACAGGATCATGTTGTGCGACGGCGGGATCACCACGCCGGCCACCGACGAGGTCACCGTGACGTTGACGGCGTAATCCGCGTCATAGCCCTTTTCCTTCATCACCGGCATCAGGATCGACCCCAGCGCTGAGGTGTCCGCCACCGCCGACCCCGAAATCCCGCCGAACAGCATCGAAGACGCCACGTTGACCACGCCAAGCCCGCCGCGCATCCAGCCGACCGCGTAGCTGGCCAGCCGCACCAGCCGCCCCGCGATGCCGCCCTGCATCATCAGCTCGCCCGCGAAGATGAAGAACGGAATCGCCAGAAGCGAGAACACCGAAATGCCCGACAGCACGCGCTGAAAGCCGATGAACAGCGGCAGCCCCTCGTAAAGAAAGCCGCCCACCGTGGCGAGGCCAAGCGCGAAGGCCACGGGCATCCCCGTGAGAAGGCCGAAGAAGAACAGCCCGAAAAGTAGTGCCAGCCCCATGGGTTCAGTCCTTGCCCGTGGCCAGCGCCACCGCTTGATAAAGTGTGAACACGGCCGTCAGCAGGCCGCAGATCGCCATGGGCATCGCGCGGATGCCTTCCGAAATTCCCAGCATCGGCACCCGCCGCGCCCAGGTGCTTTGTGCCAGCGTCCAGCCCTGCCAGAACAGCACCACGCCGAACACCAGCACCCCGGCCAGCGCCAGCCAGTGCAGCGGCACGCGCAGCACCGGCGGCATCATCTCGCGCACGAATTCGATCGACAGGTGGCTTTGCGTCCACACCCCGGCGGCGCCGCCCAGAAAGGTGATCCAGACCACCAGCAGCAGCGCGACCTGTTCGACCCAGGTGGGGGTGTCGTTCATCACGTAGCGCCCCCAGACCAGCCAGCCAAAGATCACCACCAGCGCCACCAGCGCGGTGCCGGCCACGGCCACGCAGGCCCCCGCGATGCGGTCAAGGGCGCGTTCCGCCCGGCCCATCTGCGTTCTGGACTTGTCCTGTGGAAGCATCGCCTTCCCCCTTCCCTGTCGCTTGCAGCGCCCGGGCGGGCGCGGCGGCCCGGCGGCCCCCAAAGGCGCCGCCGGACGGGTCCCTGGCCGAAGCCGTTATTCGACGGCCTGGATGTCGCGGATCAGCGATTCAAGGTCGGGGTTGTTTTCGATGAACCGCGCATAGACCGGTTCCATCGCGGTCTGGAAGGCGGCGGGGTCGGTGACCTCGTTGATCTCGACCCCGGAATCCGCGACCTGCTGGCGCGAGGCCTCAGACCGTTCGGCCCACAGTTCGCGCTGTTCCTGCGCGGCGGAAACGGCGGCGGCGCGCACGATTTCCTGATCCTCGGCCGGGGTGTCATCCCAGACCGATTTCGCCACGCAGACGCATTCGGGAATGATCAGGTGGTTGGTGATGGAATAGTATTTCGCCACCTCGTAATGGTTCGAGGATTCGAAGCTGGGATAGTTGTTTTCCGCCCCGTCGATGACGCCGGTCTTCAGCGACTGGTACACTTCGCCATAGGCCATCGGGGTGGCGTTGCCGCCCAGGCTGTCGACCATCTGCACGTACAGATCGTTGCTCATCACGCGGAATTTCAGGCCGGCCATGTCGGCGGGGGTCTGGATCGGCTTCTTGGTGTTGTAGAAACTGCGCGATCCGCTGTCCATCCAGCTAAGCGCGACGATGCCCGCTTCGGACAGCGCATCGGAAAAGCGCTGGCCGATCTCGCCGTCCATGGCGGCGTGCATGTGGTCCACATCGCGGAAGATGAACGGCAGCGACAGCACGTTGGTCGCGGGAACGATTTCACCCATGGGGCCCATGTTGAAGTTGCCCACGGCGATGGCGCCGGCGCGCAGCTGCTCGATCGCGTCGGGCTGGGCGCCCAGCACGCCGCCGGGATAGACCTGCGGTTCGATCCGCCCGTCGGTCTTTTCGGCGACCTCTGCGGCAAAGCTTTCAAGCGCGGTGACGTTTGGGTAGCCCTCGGGGTGGATGGCCCAGGTGCGCCATGTGTCGGCCATGGCGGGCGCGGCGGTCAAAAGCGCGGCGCAAAGCGCGGTGGTGCTGAAAACTTTCATGTGTGATGTCCTCCCTGACATATGGGCGATCCTGCCGGCGCCCGGCTAAGGGTATGACAAATTTGTACGATGACTGTCAAGCGGCAACGCGGCGGTCCGCGGGGCGTGCCTTGTGCGATAGGCGGCGTCAGGGCGTTGATACGCGGCGAATCCCTGTTTTATATGGCGCTTTGCGCGGCTTCGCGCATGGGCCCTCTGGCGCATCCAACGCGAAACCCGCGGCAACTTCGCCACGCATTGCCTCTTGACCTGTCGGACAGATTCGCCCAACTTGCCGCTGTCATCCTACAGGTGCCCGCCGGGCCGCCTGACCCGCATTCCGGCCCGGCCCCGCCCGGCAGAAAGGACGCCACATGCTTACCGTCGAAACCCGCCACGCGGTTCACCCCCAGCACGCCCGGGACATGGACACCGCCACGCTGCGCGCGCATTTCATGGGCACCGGCCTGTTCGCGCCGGGGCAGATCCGGCTGCTGTACACCCATTACGACCGCTTTGCCCTGGGGGGCGCCGTGCCCGATGGCGCCCCCCTGACGCTGGACAAGGTCGAGGAAACGCGCACCCCCAGCTTTCTCGACCGGCGCGAGATGGGCATCGTGAACATCGGCGGCCCCGGCACGGTCGAAGCGGGCGGCCAGCGTTACGACATGACCCGCGGCGACGTGCTGTACCTTGGCATGGGCAGCGGGCCGGTCACCTTTTCCGGCGAGGGGCGGTTCTACATCACCTCGGCGCCCGCCCATCGCGCCCTGCCCTCGCGGCTGATCACCGTCGCCGATTGCGTCGAGGTCACCATGGGCGCCCCCGAAACGTCGAACAAGCGCACCATCAAGCAGTTCATCCACCCGCAGGTGATGGAAAGCTGCCAGCTGATCCTGGGCTATACCTCGCTTGAAGAAGGCTCGGTCTGGAACACGATTCCCAGCCACATCCACGACCGCCGGATGGAAGCCTACCTATACTGGGGCATGGATGACGAGGCGCGCGTGCTGCACCTGATGGGCGAGCCGCGCGAAACCCGCCACCTGTTCGTGGCCAACGAACAGGCCGTGGTGTCCCCGCCCTGGTCGGTGCATTCCGGCGCGGGCATCGGCGCCTATACCTTTATCTGGGCCATGGCCGGGGATAACGTCGATTACACCGACATGGATTTCATCCAACCCAAGGACATGCTGTGATGAACGATCCGTTCACGCTTTCGGGGCGGCGCGCGCTTGTCACGGGCGCGAACACCGGCATCGGCCAGGCCATCGCCGTGGCGCTTGCCGGACAGGGCGCCGAGGTGGTCTGCGCCGGGCGCCGCAGCTGCGACGAGACCGTTGCCACGATCACCCGCAACGGCGGGCAGGCCAGCAGCCTGCTGCTGGATTTCGCCGACCCGATGGCGGCGCGCGACGTGTTCGACGGCGCCGGCTATTCGATCCTGGTGAACAACGCCGGCATCATCCGGCGCGCCGATTCGGTCGATTTTTCCGAAGCGGACTGGGACGCGGTGATGGATGTGAACCTCAAGGCGCTGTTCTTCACCTGCCAGGCCTTCGGCAAGGCGGCGATGGCGGCCAAGGCTTCGGCGGCGGTGGTGAGCATCGCCTCGCTGCTGTCGTTCCAGGGGGGCATCCGGGTGCCGGCCTACACCGCGTCCAAGCACGGCGTGGCGGGGCTGACCAAGATCCTGGCCAATGAATGGGCGCCCCATGACATCACGGTCAACGCCATCGCGCCGGGCTATATCGCCACCAACAACACCGAGGCCCTGCGCGAAGACCCCGTCCGCGCGCGCGCCATCCTTGACCGGATTCCGGCCGGGCGCTGGGGCGATCCGTCCGACATCGGCGGCACGGCGGCGTTCCTTGCCTCGGGCGCGGCGCGCTACATCACCGGCGCGGTGATCAACGTCGACGGCGGCTGGCTGGCGCGCTAGCCGCCCCGTCAGCGCGGCGTGGCCAGCTGTTCCAGCAGGCGGCGCAGCGTCCTTGCGTCGCGCTTGCCCAGCTGACGTTCCAGCGCGGCCTCGTAATCGCGCGCCGCACGGCTGAGAACATCGAACGCGGCCCGACCCGGCGCGCGCAGCGACAACAGTTCGCTGCGCCGGTCCGTGGGTGACGGCACCCGTTCCAGGAATCGCTTTTCCTCAAGCGCGCGCACCGCCCGCGACACCTTTGTCTTGTGTATCCGCGCACGGTCCGAAATGTCCCTGGCGCTAAGTTCCCCGTAGCGCCCCAGGTGGTACAGCACCCGCCATTCCGTGCGCAGCATACCGTAGCGGTCACGGTAATTCCTTGAAAACACATCGCTTTGCGCTTCGGCAGCAAGGTTCAGAAGATAGGGCGTGAAGCCCGCGATTTCAAAATCGTCTTCGGGTGTCATCTTTTTCGCGAAAGCTCCTTGTTGGTTACAAAAGTAACTAACATCATGTCAGCAATCCGTCGAGGAGGGAGACCCGACATGAACGATCAAAGCAAGATCTCCGGCCTGACCCGCGCCGTCGGCATCAGCGCCCTGCACGAAGGCTACATGCCCGGGTTCGGCAATGATTTCGAAACCGAGGCGCTGCCCGGCGCCCTGCCCGAGGGCATGAACAGCCCGCAGCGCTGCGCCTATGGGTTGTATGGCGAACAGCTTTCCGGCACCGCCTTCACCGCGCCGAGCCATCAGAACGAACGCACCTGGTGCTATCGCATCCGCCCCTCGGTCAAGCATTCGCACCGCTATGAGAAAATCGACCTTCGCTATTGGAAAACCGCGCCCTGCGTCGACCCGGATGTGACCAGCCTTGGCCAATATCGCTGGGACCCGGTGCCGCACAGCGACGCGCCGCTGACCTGGCTGACCGGCATGCGCACCATGACCACGGCGGGCGATGTTCATACGCAGGTGGGCATGGCAAGCCATGTCTACCTTGTCACGCGCTCGATGCAGGATGCGTATTTCTACAGCGCCGACAGCGAGTTGCTGGTGGTGCCTCAGGAAGGCCGCCTGCGCTTTTGCACCGAACTTGGGGTGATCGACCTTGCTCCGGGCGAAATCGCCATCCTGCCGCGCGGCCTTGTGTACCGGGTTGAACTGGTGGACGGCCCGGCGCGTGGCTTCGTGTGCGAAAACTACGGCCAGAAGTTCGAACTGCCCGGGCGCGGCCCCATCGGCGCCAATTGCATGGCCAACCGGCGTGATTTCAAGACCCCCGTCGCGGCGTTCGAGGATCGCGAGGTGCCATCCACCGTCACCATCAAGTGGCAGGGCCAGTTCCACGAAACCCGCATCGGCCATTCGCCGCTGGACGTGGTGGCCTGGCACGGCAATTACGCCCCGGTGAAATACGATCTGCGCACCTATTGCCCGGTGGGCGCTGTGCTTTTCGACCATCCCGACCCGTCGATCTTTACCGTGCTGACCGCGCCTTCGGGCGTGGCGGGCACGGCGAACATCGATTTCGTGCTGTTTCGCGAACGCTGGATGGTGGCCGAAAACACCTTTCGCCCGCCCTGGTACCACAAGAACGTCATGTCCGAGCTGATGGGCAACATCTACGGCGAATATGACGCCAAGCCGCAGGGGTTCGTGCCCGGCGGCATGAGCCTTCACAACATGATGCTGCCGCATGGGCCGGACAACGAGGCGTTCGAAAAGGCAAGCCTTGCGGATCTGGGACCGGGCAAGTTGGACAACACCATGTCCTTCATGTTCGAAACCCGCTTTCCCCAGCACCTGACCGCCTTTGCCGCGACCGAAGCGCCGCTGCAGGACGATTACATCGACTGCTGGACCAGCCTGAAAAAGCGGTTCGACGGCACGCCCGAGGGCAACTGGGACTGATCCGGCGCCCGGCAAGATCCCGGCCAGAAGAAGACAAGGGCGCGGCGCGCCCGATGGAAGGACCGAATGACATTGATGACAAGCTGGCTGGAAAGCGCCAACGCGCGCGGCTGCGACTTTCCGCTGAACAACCTGCCCTATGGCGTTTTCGACGCGGGCGCCGGCGCGCGCATGGGCGTGGCGATCGGCGATTGCGTGCTGGATGTGGGCGCGGTGGATCACGGGCTGGACGATGCGCTTTTTGCGGACCCGTCGTGGAACGCGGTGATGGCCGCGGGGCCGGATGTCTGGGCGGCGCTGCGGGCGCGTCTGATGGACCTGCTGGGCGATCCGGCGCATCGCGGCGCGGTGGCGGCGCATCTGGTGCCGCTGTCGGACGTGACGCTGAAAATGCCCTTCGCGGTCAGTGAATACACCGATTTCTATGCCTCCAGGCACCACGCGACCAACGTGGGCACGATGTTTCGCGGGGCGGAAAACGCGCTGCCGCCGAACTGGCTGTCGATCCCCATCGGCTACAACGGGCGGGCGTCGTCGGTCGTGGTGTCGGGCACCGACGTGCGCCGCCCCTGGGGCCAGTTGAAGGGCCCGCAGGACGAAGCCCCCCGCTTTGCCCCCTGCACGCGGTTCGATCTGGAACTTGAACTGGGCGCCATCGTCGGCACCCCGTCGCAGGGCATGGTGTCGGTGGCCGACGCGGATGCGATGATCTTTGGCTATGTGCTGTTGAACGACTGGTCGGCGCGCGACATCCAGGCCTGGGAATACCAGCCGCTTGGCCCGTTCCAGGCCAAGGCGACGGCCACCACCATCAGCCCCTGGATCGTCACCGCAGCCGCCCTTGCGCCGTTCCGGGTCAGCACACCGGCGCGCGAGCGCGACCTGCTGCCCTATCTGCGCGAACCGGGGCCGATGCTTTATGATATTTCGCTGTCGGTCGGCCTGGCCCCCGATGGCGCGGAAGAACAGATCATCGCCCGCACCAACTATGCCGAGATGTATTATTCCGCCGCCCAGCAGCTGTGCCACCACACCACCAGCGGCTGCCCCATGCGCACGGGCGACCTGCTTGGGTCGGGCACGATTTCGGGGGCGCCAGCGCATGCGCGCGGCTCGCTTCTGGAACTGAGCTGGGGCGGCAAAGAGCCGATCAGCGTCGGCGGCACCACGCGCAGCTTTCTCGAAGATGGCGACCGGCTGACGCTTTACGGCGCGGCCGAAGGGGACGGTTATCGCATCGGTTTCGGCGCGTGCACGGGCAAGGTTCTGCCCGCAACGCCCCAGCCCGATTGGACAAAACAGGAAGGCACGTCATGAACAAGGCATTCGCATCGCAAGGCGACATGGAAGAAAAGACCATCAGCTTCACACAGGTGGGCGACGGGCTATACGCCTTTACCGCGCAGGGCGATCCCAACACCGGGGTCATCATCGGCGACGAGTCGGTGATGATCGTCGAAGCGCAGGCCACCCCCCGCCTTGCCCGCAAGGTGATCGACTGCGTGCGCAGCGTCACCGACAAACCGATCAGCCACCTTGTGCTGACCCATTATCATGCGGTGCGCGTGCTGGGGGCGTCGGTTTACGGCGCGCGGGAAATCATCATGTCCGACACCGCCGCCGCCATGGTCGAAGAGCGCGGGCAGGAAGATTGGGACAGCGAATTCGGCCGCTTTCCCCGGCTGTTCCAGGGGCATGAGGAAATCCCCGGCCTCACCCGCCCGACCACCACCTTCAGCGACCGCATGACGGTGTATCTTGGCAAGCGCCGGGTGGACATCATGCATCTGGGCCGCGCCCACACGGCGGGCGATGCGGTGATCTGGGTGCCCGATCAAGAGGTGATGTTCACCGGCGACATCGTCGAATACCATTCAGCCTGCTATTGCGGCGATGGTCATTTCGGCGATTGGCCGGGAACGCTGGCGGAAATCGCCGCCTATGAACCCAAGGCCATCGCGCCGGGGCGCGGTGATGCATTGGTGGGCGAAGACGCCGTGGCCGCAGCCCTTGAATCGACTGCCGATTTCGTCCGCTCGACCTACAAACCCGTGGCCAGGGTGGTCGCCCGTGGCGGCTCTTTGCGCGAAGCATGGGATGCGGTGCGCGCCGAATGCGACCCCAAGTTCGCCGATTACGCGATCTATGAACACTGCCTGCCGTTCAACGTCGCCCGCGCCTATGACGAGGCCCGCGGCATCGACACGCCCCGCGTCTGGACCGCCGAGCGCGACCAGAAGATGTGGGCCGATCTGCAAAGTTGAACGGCACGGGGGCGGCCCGGGAGGAGGGCCGCCCCACCCGAGGGAGGAAACCGACATGCCCGCCTATTCCTACGACCCCCAGCCCTTTGTGCGCCCGCCCGAACTGGATGGGGGCAGCACCGGCGCGCCCGTCGCCATCGTCGGCGCGGGGCCGATCGGTCTGGCCATGGCCGTCGATCTGGCGCTGCACGGCGTGCGCTGCGTGGTGCTGGATGACAACAACGTGGTGTCGGTCGGCAGCCGCGCCATCTGCTGGGCCAAGCGCACGCTGGAAATTTTCGACCGGCTTGGCGTGGCCGACCGGATGCTGGCCAAGGGCGTCACCTGGAAGGTGGGTCGCCTGTTTCACGGCGCGGATGAGGTATACAGCTTCGATCTGCTGCCCGAAGACGGGCACAAGTTCCCAGCCTTCATCAACCTTCAGCAATATTACGTCGAACAATACCTGCTGGAACGCGCGCGCGACTTTCCCGACCTGATCGACCTGCGCTTCGTGTCACAGGTTACCGGCCACCGCGCCACCGACGCGGGCGTTGCGCTGGATGTCGTCACCCCCGAGGGGGCCTATACGCTGCACGCCGACTGGCTGCTGGCCTGCGACGGGGCGGGCTCGGATACCCGCGCGCGCATGGGGCTGGATTTCACCGGGCAGACGTTCGAGGAACAGTTCCTCATCGCCGATATCGAAATGGACCAAAGCCCGTTCGATCAGGGCACGCCGGAACGCTGGTTCTGGTTCGATCCCGACTTCCACCCCGGCAAGTCCGCCCTGCTGCACATGCAGCCCGACAATCTGTATCGCATTGATCTGCAACTGGATCCGGGCGCCGGTGCCAAGGTCGAGGCGACCGAGGAAAGGGTCATTCCCCGCATCAAGGCCATCGTGGGCGACCGGCCCTTTCGGCTGGATTGGCTGTCGGTCTACAAGTTCCGCTGCATCAAGCTGGACCGGTTCGTGCATGGCCGCGTGGTGTTCGTGGGCGACAGCGCCCATGTGGTCAGCCCCTTTGGCGCGCGGGGCGGCAATGGCGGCATTCAGGATGTCGACAACCTTGGCTGGAAGCTGGCCGCGGTGATCCGGGGCGACGCGGATGCGGCGTTGGTGGAAACCTATCACGAGGAACGCAGCCACGGGTCGGCTGAAAACATCCTCAATTCCACCCGCGCGACCAATTTCATGACCCCGAAAACCCCGATCGAGGCGCTGTTCCGGCATGAAACGCTGCGCCTTGCCCACGGCCATCCGTTTGCGCGGCAGCTGATCAATTCGGGGCGGTTGTCGGTGCCCTGTTCGCTGGCGGGTCTGTCGTTGCAGACCCCCGGCCCGGCTGTGGGGCGCGCGATGACCGACGCGCCGGTGGGCAACGGCTGGCTTTTGCCGCTGGTGCAGGGGCGGTTCACGCTGGTCGGTTTCGGCGACATCGCCCTGCCCGACATCGGGGTGGCGCGCATCGGCATCGGCGGCCCGGCGCAGGGCTACGCCACCCACGACGACCCGCAGGGCTATGCGCTGCAACGCTACGGCACCGGCGTGGCCCATCTTGTGCGCCCCGACGGGCATATCGCCGCGACGTTCCACGGCACCGTGGACAGGGGCGCCGCGCAAACCGCCCTTGCCCGGGCCATGGGCAAACGCTGCGAAAGGGTACCCGCATGAATGCGCAACAGATGGGGTTCGGCACCAGGGGCGATGAATTTTACGAGGCGCTCATGGCCGCACATGACGGGCTGGACGAGGCGCAAAGCCACGCGCTGAATGCGCGCCTGGTGCTGCTGCTTGCCAATTGGATCGGCGATGTGGACGCGCTGAAACGCCTTCTGAAGGCCGCCACCGATGCCTGAGGCGGTGCTGCACGATTACTGGCGATCCACCGCAAGCTGGCGGGTGCGCATCGCGCTGAACCTGTCGGGCATCGACTGGGCAAGCCGCCCCGTCGATCTGCTGGCGGGCGATCAGCGCAGCGCGGCGCATCTGGCCCGCAACCCCCAGGGGCTGGTGCCGGTGCTGGACATCGACGGCCTGCGCCTGACCCAAAGCCTTGCGATCATCGATTACCTTGAAGCCACCGGCCGCCTGAGCCTGACCCCGGCCAATCCGGCGCAGGCCGCGCAGGCCCGCGCGGTGGCCATGGCCATCGCCTGCGACATCCACCCGGTGTGCAACCTGCGCGTCGCGGCCCATGCCGCCGCGCTGACCGCCAGCCCCGATACCCGCGCCGCGTGGATGCGCCATTTCATCCGCCCCGGGCTGGAAGCGGTGGAAACCCTGCTGCACCCGACCGGCCCGTTCGCCATGGGCGAGATGCTGACGCTGGCCGATCTGTGCATCATCCCGCAGCTTTACAACGCCGCCCGCTGGGGCGTGCCCACGAACGATCTGCCGCGCCTGACGCGCGCGGCGGCGCAATGCGCCCCGCTGGATGCCTTTATGCGGGCCGATGCGGACGCGATGCACCTGGCTACCACGTAAAAGACCCGGGCCACCAACGCCCGACCCAAGGGAGGAGACACCATGACCTATCTGAAATCCGGCCTTTCGGCGCTGGCCCTGCTGGCGATGTCCGGCGCGGCGCAAGCGGCGGACGTGACGCTTGCGCTGTCCAGCTGGCTGCCGCCGCGCCACCCCATCGTCGTCAACGCCATCAAGCCCTGGGCGAAAAAGATCGAAGAGGTGACCGAGGGCCGCGTCAGCGTCCGCGTTCTGGGCAAGCCGATGGGCAGCCCTCCAGCGCATTTCGACATGGCGCGCGATGGCGTGGCCGACATCACCTACGGGCTGCACAGCTTTACCCAGGATGACCGGTTCGCGGGCGCGCAGCTGGGGCAGTTCTCGTTCCTGGGCGATGATGCGATCACCGCGTCCGAAGCGTTCTGGACCGTCTACACCGAAGAGCTGAACGCGCGCGCCGAACACGAAGGCACCCACCTGTTGGGGCTGTTCACCCACGGCCCCGGCCTGCTGCACAACAACGTGCGCAAGATCGAAACGCCCGCCGATCTGGCGGGGCTCAAGATCCGGGTGCCGGGGGGCTATGTGGCTGACCTGATGGAAGACCTTGGGGCGACGCCGCTGTTCATGTCCTCGCCCGAGGTCTATGAAAAGCTGTCGCGCGGGGTGATCGACGGGGTGGCCTTTACCTACGAGGCGCTGACCGCGTTCAAGCTGACCGACGACATCGAATATTCGATGACCGTGCCCGGCGGCCTTTACAACACCAGCTGGTTCCTCGTGATGGACGAGGACAAGTGGAACGAGATTTCGGAACAGGATCAGGCGGCGATCGACGCGATCTCGGGGGCGGCCTTTGCCAGGCTGGTGGGGCAGGCATGGAACGATGCCGACACCGCCGCCGAAGCCGCCATCACCGACGCCGGGATCGACCTTTACCCGGCGCCGGACGCGGTGGTCGATGCGGTCCGCGAGGCGGCAAGCACATACGAACAGGATTGGGCCAACAGCCTGCCCGGCGGCGAAGACGGCTTGGCCGCTCTTGCCCGCTTCCGGTCGATGACCGGGATGGAGCCTCCGGCAACCCAATGATCCTGAACCGATTGGAAACGATCCTTCTGGGGCTGGCGGCGTTGCTGCTGCTGGCCCTCATGGCGGTGACAGGCGTCGACGTGGTGGGCCGCTACGTTTTGAATGCGCCACTGTCGGGCGCGTTCGAAATGACCGAACTGCTGCTGGGCGCGCTGGTCTTCATGGCCCTGCCGCTGGTCAGCCGCAACGGCGCGCATGTCGAGGTTGACCTGGTTGCCACCATCCTTCCGCGCCCGGTGAACCGGGCGCTCGGAATTTTCGCGGCGCTGGTGTCGGCCGTGGCGCTGTGCTGGTTCGCCTGGGCGCTGATCACGCTGATGCTGGGCCAGATCCACGACGGCGCGCGTTCGGTTTCGATGGGCGTGCCCCTGGCGCCATTCGCGGCACTGGGCGCGGGGGCCTGCCTGCTGTCGGCGCTGTTCGGATTGATCCGGGGATTTGCCCATGACTGAATCGCTGATTGCCATCGCCATCCTGCTGGCGCTGGCGATCGGCCGCGTGCCCATCGCCTTTGCCACGGCGCTTGTGGGCGGCGTTGGCTTTGCCTGGCTGCGCG
>CAXICP010000052.1:0-12839 GCA_964022595.1 uncultured Salipiger sp. | reverse complement strand
TGAACCAGGAGGCGGCATGATCCGCTACGTCCTGCCGACCGCCCTGCTTTGCCTTTCGACCGTGACCGCCGCCGCTCAGGAAGTGCAGGTTCGCTCGGGCGAGCATGGCGATTTCACCCGTGTCGCGCTGGATCTGCCCGAACAGCTTGAATGGCGCATCGACCAGACCTCGGCTGAAACCGTCGATATTCGCTTTGGGGATGACAGCGTGCAGTTCGATCTGTCGCGCGCCATGAACCGGCTCAATCGCGGGCGGGTGGCCGGGATCTCGGAACTTCCTGGGGGCAAGGGAATCAGGATATCGCTTGGCTGCGTTTGCGTTCCTGACGCGTTCCAGGCGGGCAGCCGGATGCTTGTTGTCGACCTTCGGGCCGGCACGCCCCCGGCGGTAAGCAGTGCGCGGCGCGAAGTCCCCGTTCCTCCGGCCGCCTCCTTCCTTTCAAGTGTGCGATTGGGGCAGAATCCGGGGATCGGCCCGGACGGCAACGCGAATACGCTTTTGCCGGAATTCACCGCCCAGCCCCGTCCGTTGAATACCACAGATGCTGCGCCCGAGCAGACACCCGTCCGCGAAGCGGATGGGCTGGATCCCGGCGTCTTTGAACATCTTCTGGCCGAACAGCTTGCCACGGCGGCGACCGACGGGCTGCTCGATTCGGCGATGCGGCCTCTGCCGGAACCGAACGCCACGCCGGCTGCAGAGCCCGCTACGACCATGCCTTCGACCACGGAACACTCCGCTGAGGATGCCGCCGCAAAGTCGCTCGAAGCGGCCATTTCAGGCCGCACGCCGGGCGATATGCAGTCGCGCATCCGGATCGGCGGCGCGACCTGCGTTCCCGATGCACAGATCGACGTGGCCTCATGGGGCGGACCGGATCCGCTGTCCGACACGATTCCCGGCCTTCGGGCGCGTCTTTTCGGGGAATTCGACCGCCTTGACCATGACGCGATGACCGACCTTGCCCGCGCCTACATCAGCATCGGCTTCGGGGCCGAGGCTCGCGCGCTGCTTGACCTCGACCCTGAAAGCCACAAGCCCGAACTTTTCGCGCTTGCCGGCATCGTCGCCGGGGAACCCGACGGCGCCGGCGTGTTCGCCGGGCAACCCGAATGTGACGGGGCGGCGGCCTTCTGGGCGCTTCTTGGGTCTTCCGACCTTCCCGGGAACGCAGGGGTCAATCAGTCCGCCGCGCTTGCCACGTTCGAGGGGCTGCCCATTCGGCTCAGAACCCTGCTCGGCCCCCGGCTGGCCACGCGACTGGCGGAAGAAGGGCTTCCCAATGCCGCGCGGAACGTGCTTTCGCGGCTGAAACGAGCAACTGGCGGCATCAACGAAGAGATGCTGTTCAGCGAAGCCCAGATCGAACGGTCCGAAGGCGCCCATGATGAAGCGCATCAGATCCTGAATGCCATCGCCGCCAAGCCTGGCCCCAATGCGCCCGAAGCGGTGGCACAAGCCATCGAATTGGCGACCGAGAACGGTGAGCGCGTGAATGACGACCTTGCGGCCCTTTCGGGGGCCTACTCGACCGAATTGCGCGACACGGAACAGGGCCCCGACCTGTGGCTGGCCCATCTGCGGGCGCTTGCCGCGAACGGGGAATTTGATGCCAGTTTCGAACAATTGTTCGACAAGCCGAACTACCCCGAACCGGTGCGCGCCAGGGCGACCACCGACCTTCTCACGCTGCTTGCCGAGCAGGCGCAGGACACGTCTTTCCTGAAACATGCGCTTGCGCGAACGGACGATTACGACGGGCTTGCGTCGCGAACCAGCGCCGTTCTCGTCGCCCAGCGCCTTGTGAACCTGGGTCTGCCCGCCCCGGCCCGGACCTGGCTGGGTTTTGAAGGCATCGATCGCAGCCAGCCCGAGGTAAGGCTGCTTTACGCGAAAGCGCATCTTGCCCAGGCCGAACCCGAACAAGCGGAAATCGCGCTGATCGGGCTTCAGGGCGACGAGGTGCTGGCCCTGCGCGCGGAAGCGCGGCGCATGATGGGCGATTACAGCTACGCGGCAGAGGCGTATACGACGCTGGGAAACATCGAAGGCGCACGCCAGTCCGCCTGGCTTGCCGGAGAATCAGCGCCCGCAGCAGAAGGCGCGCTTTCGACGGATGCCGAAGGCAACACCCAGGACCCGTTGAACGCCGCGATGCAGCTGATGCAGGAATCCCTTCCGGACCCCGTCGCAAGCGCCCCAAGCCTTGCGATCGCCGAAACCGTGGCGGGATCGGGCGCCGAAACGCGTCAGGCCCTTCGGGCGCTTCTTGATGCGACGCGCCTTTCTGAGTGAGCACCGGGAAAAGTTACCGAAAATAAACCATGCTCCGCTAGCGATTGAGTATCGCTCCAGAAGGAACGCGGATCAGAATGTTCGATCTTTTTCAGCCAGCAGATCACGGTGCGCGCTGCCCGGGTCACGCCACCCCCAGCGCGAACCAGCTTCGCTTGATGCCCTGGCCTGGCCTGCCCATCTTGCGGCAGGCCCAGCCAGATAATCGCCCCGCCCCGATGACCCGATCATCCCAGGCTTTTCAGGAGCCACGCGGATGACGGGCAAGACATCGACACCGATCTTCAAACCCACGATCCTTTTCGCGGTCGCCCTTATGGCCGTGATCGTCATGATGATCCTGCCTGTTCCGTCCTGGGTGCTGGACGTGGGGCTTGCCGCATCGTTCGGGCTGGCGATCCTGATCTTCACCGTGACGCTGTTCATCGAACGCCCACTTGATTTCTCGGCCTTTCCGACGATCCTGCTGGGATCGCTGATGCTGCGCCTGTCGCTGAACGTAAGTTCGACGAAGCTGATCATCGGGCAGGGCCATACGGGAACCGGCGCGGCGGGCGACGTCATCGAAGGTTTCGCCAATTTTGTCATGGGCGGCAGCGTCTTCCTGGGGCTTGTCGTGTTCGGCGTGCTGATGATCGTCAACTTCGCGGTCATCACCAAGGGCGCCGCGCGGATGGCGGAAGTCGGGGCGCGTTTCGCGCTGGACGCCATGCCCGGCAAGCAGCTTGCGATCGACAGCGACATGTCCGCCGGCGCGATCGACCACGCCGAGGCAAAGCGCCGCCGCGAGCTTGAACAGCAGGAAACGACCTTTTTCGGCTCGCTCGACGGTGCGTCGAAATTCGTCAAGGGCGACGCGGTCGCGGGGTTGCTCATCACGCTTCTGAACCTCGTGATGGGGATCATCATGGGCGTGTTCGGCCAGGGCATGGCCATGTCCAGCGCGTTCGAAACCTATGCCATCCTTACCGTCGGCGACGGGCTTGTCTCGCAGATCCCCGCCGTCATCATCTCGATCTCTTCGGGCCTGCTGCTGGCACGGGGCGGCGCGCGCGGCGCGACCGATGTCGCGGTGGCCAAGCAGCTTGCGCGCCACCCGGCGGCCCTTATCACCGTCGGCGTGCTGATGGGGCTTTTCGCCCTGGTCCCGGGCCTGCCCTTCGTGCCGTTCATCCTGGGGGCGGGCGTGCTTTGCGCGATCGGCTACACCCAATCCAAGAAACCGCCCGAAACCGAAGAGCAGGAAACCCCCGAGGCCCCCGAAGAGGCGCCGCGCAAATCCATGGGTGACGTGCTGGACGTTGACGATATCCACGTCGAATTCTCGCCCGATCTGGTGAACATGGTGCTGGACCCCGGGACCGGGCTGGACGTCAGGATCGAGAACATGCGGCGGCACATCGCATCGGGCTTCGGCCTGATCCTGCCGGAAATCCGCCTGACCGATGCACCCGCGCTGGACGCCGGCACCTATGTCGTGCGCATCCACGGTGTCGAGATCGCGCGCGGCGAACTCAACCCCGACCTTGTCCTTGCCCTGATGCCCGACGATCACAAGAAGCTTCCGGCCGGCAAGGACGTGACGGAACCGGTCTATGGCGCGCCGGCCCGCTGGATTCGCCCGCAGGATCAGGATCGGGCGGCGATCACGGGCGCGACGATCGTGACCCCGACCGAGGTTCTGGCCACGCATCTGCTTGAGGTGATCAAACGCAACTTCGGGCGCCTTCTGACGCTCAAGGCGCTGCGCCGGATCCTGGACGAGATGGTCACGCTGAGCAATCAGGCACGGGCGGAAGCGAATCGCCGCCTGCTGGACGAACTGATCCCGGAAAAGGTGCAGATCGATACGCTGCACCAGGTCCTGCGGCTTTTGCTGGAAGAACAGGTAAGCATCCGGAACATGGCCCTGATCCTGGAAGCGATTGCCGAATTGCGCGGCCAGAACAACGCCCCCGAGGCAATCTGCGAACATGTCCGCCAGCGCATCGGCTTCCAGCTGGTCGCCGGGATGCGCCGCAAGGATGGCACGTTGCCCCTGATCCAGCTTGCGCCGGAATGGGAAGACACGTTCTCGACCTACCAGGTCGAAGGCACCCGGGGCGGGCTGGATGTCGCGCTGCCGCCGGAAATGTTCGAATCGCTGACCACCGGGGTTGCCTCCGAAATCAGCGAGGCGGGCAACCGAGGCATCTCTCCGGCGCTGGTCACAAGCGCGCGCCGGAGACGTTTCCTGCGCACGATCCTGGCGGCAAAGGGCATTTCCAGCCCCGTTCTTTCCTTTGAAGAAATCGGGATCGAGGCGCGCCCGTCGCTGGTCGGCGTGGTCGCTGCATGACGTTTCCGCCGGAACTTGTCGCGCTGATTTCCGACTGGGCGTGGCTTGGGTTCATCGTGTTCCTGCGGGTGGCGGCGATGCTTGCGTCGCTGCCCGGGCTTGGCGAGCAATCCGTTCCCGTCCGCGTGCGACTTGTGCTGAGCATTCTTCTTGCGACCATCGTCCTGCCGGTCGCCGCGGAAAAGATTCCCGCGATCGAACCGAACCTCGGGAACGTCATGCGCGTGATCCTGACCGAAAGCATTTCCGGCCTGATCCTTGGCCTTTGGCTAAGGCTGCTCATGCACGCGCTGCAGACGGCCGGCAGCATTGCCGCGCAATCGACATCGCTGGCGCAGCTGCTGGGCAACAGCGGGGCCGACCCGATGCCCGCGATCGGGCATATCCTGACCGTTTCCGCGCTGGCGCTGCTGATGGCGACAGGCTTCCACGTCAAGGCGGCGTCGTTCCTGATCCTGTCCTATGACCTGCTGCCCCCGCTGACCTTCCCCGACGCGGGGCTGATCGGGCAGACCGGCCGCCGGCAGGTCGGTGAAAGCTTTGCGCTGGCCTTCACGCTTGCCGCGCCCTTCGTCATTCTTTCGGCGCTTTACAACCTGACGCTGGGCTTCATCAACAAGGCGATGCCGCAGCTCATGGTGGCCTTTGTCGGTGCGCCGGTGATCACGCTGGGCGCCATGGCGATGCTGATCCTGACCGCGCCGGTCATGTTGTCCGTCTGGCTATCGACGGTCGATCTTTTCCTGTCCAACCCCTTCCGGTAGCGCGACATGTCCGAGGAAGAAGGCGCCGACAAGTCACACGAAGCCTCTCAACGAAAGCTTGAGAACGCCCGCAAGAAGGGCGAAATCCCGCGTTCGCCGGACATGTTGACCGCGGCGGCCTACCTGGGAATGCTTGTCACCGGCCTGACCGTCGGCGGCACCAGCCTGATGCATTTTGCCGACACGCTGATGCCGATGATCGAACAGCCCGACCGGCTTGACCGGCTTTTCTTCGGCGACATGTCCACCGCGCCGACGGGCGGCCTCATGGTCGCGGTGCTGACCCCGGTGCTGACATGGCTTTCCGTGCCCGCGCTTTGCGTTCTGCTGACGCTTCTTGCGACCCGCACCCTGCTGTTCACGCCGTCGAAACTGCAGCTCAAGTTCAACCGCCTGTCCCCGATCGAGAACGCCAAGAACAAGTTCGGGCGGCGCGGGTTGTTCGAATTCGCCAAGAGCTTCGCCAAGCTGACGCTGTATTCCGTTCTGCTTGGGATTTTCCTTTCGTCGCGGCTGGATGAAATCGCGGGCATCGGGCGATCCAGCCCGCGCGAGGCGGCCGCCCTTCTGGGGCGGCTCATGCTGAACCTTCTTGCGATCGCCGCGACCATCGCCATCAGCCTTGGGGCCGTGGATTACCTTTGGCAGCGGGCCGAACACATGCGCCGCAACCGCATGTCGCTGAAGGAACTGCGCGACGAACACAAGGAATCCGAAGGCGATCCGATGTTCAAGCAGCACCGGCGCGCCCGGGCGCAGGAAATCGCGATGAACCAGATGATGGCCGACGTGCCCAAGGCGGACGTGGTCATCGTGAACCCCACCCACTACGCGGTCGCGCTGACCTGGAGCCGCATGCGCGGCGAAGCGCCGGTCTGCGTGGCAAAGGGCGTCGACGAGATCGCGCTGCGCATCCGGGAAATCGCGACGGAATCCAACGTGCCGATCCATTCCGACCCCCCGACGGCGCGCGCGCTGCACGCGACCACCAAGATCGGCGATCAGATCGCGGGCGAACATTTCCGCCCGGTCGCCGCGGCCATCCGCTTTGCCGAAGACATGCGCAAGGCGATGCGCAAGAAGAAAGGATAAGACGCATGAGCTCGGACATTGATGAGCTGCTGAAGGTCACGGCCCTGATGCGCGAACGGGCGCTTGAATCCTATCGCCGCGACGTGGCCGAAGAGGCGCGCCACCAGGGCGAACTTGATCGCATCGACGGGCTGCGCCAGCAAAGCTTCGACGATCGCGAATCGGTTGATACGCGCCGCCTGCTCGGTGCCGACACGCTGTGGCAGGGCTGGCTATCCAAGCGCCGGGGCGAAATCAACCGCGCCATCGCCATGTCCCGCGCCAAGCAGGCGCACAGCATGGCGACCGCGCGGCTTGCCTTTTCAAGGGATGAGGCCGCCAAGAACGTTTCGCAGCAGGAAAAGCAGGCGCGGCGCACGAAAAAAGCCGCGCATGAAGAAACGCAGCTTGAAGAGCTTTCGCGTCTGATGATCTTCAACCGGAACACGTAGATCAGGGCAGGGTCAACATGCCCCGATCTACGTTGCTCAGGTGTCCTGCCGCGCGATTTCGGTGATCAGCACATCCCCGACATTCGATCCAAGCACGTTGCGCGCGGCCTCGTACAAGGACCGGCGCAGGGTTTCCATGCGCCGGCTTTCGGTGAAATTGCCTTCGAACCCGCCGACATTCGCGTGGTCGAACAGCACCCGCAGGAACACGTCGCGAAGCTTGGGTTCCTGATTGTAGACCAGTTCCTGCCCGGCGCCGATGATTTCAAGGCTTAGCGACAGCACGACCAGCGCCTGCACCCGGTCCTTGTGGACGATCGGGGTGACGAACTGGTTGTTCATCTTGACGTAGACCGGCGCCACCGTTTCGTCGTGTTCCTCGCCCGCATCCGCGGCGTGATCTTCGGTTGCCTCGGCCGGGGCGTGATCCCCGGCAGAGGCTGCCGCTTCGCTTGACGGGGCCAGGAAAATCCCGGCGCCGACGCCCGCGCCGGTTCCGATCAAAGCTAGCAGGATGGGAAGCAGTTTTTTCATCTTGGCCCCCTCAGAACGGCAGGATCATGTCAAGAACCTGCTGCCCGTAGCGAGGCTGCTGCACATCCGTGATCTGCCCGCGCCCGCCATAGGAAATCTTGGCCGAAGCGATCTTGTCATAGGTGACTTCGTTCTTGCGAGTGATGTCTTCGGGCCGGACGAAGCCGGACACGAGAAGTTCGCGCATTTCGAAATTCACCCGAATTTCCTGGGTCCCCTGCACCGCCAGCACACCGTTTGGCATCACGTCGGTGACGGTCGCAGCGACGCGCAGTTCCAGCTGTTCGCTGCGGTTCACCGCGCCGTTGCCGTTGGACGAACCGCTGCCGCTGAGATCGACGGCATTGGCAAGGCTGGCGCCCTCGGGCAGGTTCTGGTCCTGGTTCTGCGGAAGACCGAAAAGCTGCGGGATGCCCATGCTTTCCGAGCTGGACCGCGACCGCGAGGTGCTGTTCTGGATGGCGGCGGATTCGTCGAAATCGATCACGACCGTCAGGATATCGCCCGCCTTGAGCGCGCGCCGATCCCCCAGCAGCGAGCCCTTTTCGCGGCTCCACAGCGAGGCATTGTCGGAAATACGGTCGGGCTGCCGGATCGTCGGCACCCCGGCATAGGCCATCGCGACGCGCTCGGCGCTTTCCGTCTGGGGCGTGAAACTGGGTTCCTTGCCCACATGGTCAAGCCGGCTGCAGGCCGCGACGGGGATCAGGCAGATAAGAAGAAGGGTTCGGGACAGCATCGGTCACTCCTGGGAAACGGTCACCTGACCGTTGTCGGTCACGGTGCCGAACAGGGTTGTTCGGGAAGAAAGGTTCATGACGCGCACGCGCTCTCCGGCACTGGCGCGGTCCAGGGCGCGGCCCTCGGTGACGATTCGCAGACCGTTGCGCGAGAACACCAGTTCGACGATCTGGTTGCGGTCGATCAGCGCGGGTTCACCGATCGATCCTTCCATGACGGCGCGGCCGGGATAGATGGCAACGCGCGCCTCTTGCCCGATCACCGCCGAAGGATCGGTATAGGCGCCCGGAACCACGGCCGGATCCAGCCGGATTGCCTCGGGCGGGATGATCTCGAACGCGCGGATCGTGCGGGTGGTGACCACGGTTTCGGCCATGGCCGCCGATGCAAGCACAAGCGCAAGCGGGAAAAGGGCAAGACTGCGCATCAGCGGACCTGTGCGGTCGCGCTCATCATCTGGTCGACGGCGGACATCACCTTGGAATTCAGTTCATAGCCGCGCTGCGCCTCGATCAGTTCGGTGATTTCGTAAACCGGATCGACCGAGCTGTCTTCCAGATACCCCTGCCGGAAGAAGCCAAGCCCCTCTTGCCCGGCGGTGGTCTGGATCGGCGGGCCGGACGCTTCGGTTTCGGTGAAGAGGTTGCCGCCGATCGCCTCCAGCCCCTTGGGGTTGGTGAAGCCCGTCAGGGTCAGCTGCCCCAGCAGCTGCGCCTCGACCGCGTCATCGAAATAGGCATAGATCTCGCCATCGGCGTTGATTGAAATGCTGTTGGCGTCGTCGGGGATGGTGATTTCGGGCGACACGGCCATGCCGTCATTCGTCACGATCAGGCCATCGGCGTTGCGTTTCAGGGCGCCATCGCGGGTGTAGCCCGCTTCGCCCGAGGGAAGCGTGACCTCGAAATACCCGCGCCCTTCGATCGCGATGTCCAGATCGCCCCCGGTGTTCGACAGCGCGCCCTGCGCCAGTTTCATGGACACCGCCGAAGGCCGCGTGCCCAGGCCCAGCTGCACGCCGGTCGGCAGCATCGTTCCGTCGGTGGCGTTGATGGTCCCGGCCCGGGCCTGCTGCTGGTAATGCAGGTCGGCAAATTCCGCCCGGCGGGCATTGTAGCCGGTCGTGCTCATGTTCGAGAGGTTCTGAGAGATGACCTCGACCCGCATCTGCTGGGCGCTCATGCCCGTTGCGGCGATCTGAAGTGCGCGCATGTTCCGCTCCGTTCGTTATTTGACAAAGGCCTTGATGGCGGCCCGAACCCGTTCATCCTCACGCTGGAGGAAATTCTGTCCCATTTCGTAGGCCCGCTGGACCTCGATCATCCGGGCGACCTGAAGGATCGAATCGACGTTCGAATTTTCGACGAAGCCCTGCATGACGCGGGGGTTTTCGGCCGGCTCGTAGCCCTCGTCGGCGCGAAACAGAACGCCCCCCTCGCGCACCATCGCGCCGGGATTGATCGGCTGGACCACGCCGAGCTGACCGATGGGCTGGCCGTTGCTGCTAAGCGTTCCGTCCTGCCCCACGGCCAGGTCGGTCGCATCGGGGGGAACGAAGACGGGCGCGCCGCCGGCATCCAGCACGGTGTAGCCGTCCTGGGTCATCATGTCGCCCTGCGGCCCCACCACGAAGGCGCCGGCGCGCGTCAGGCGTTCGCCGCCCGGCGCCCCGACCAGAAAGAAGCCTTCACCTTCGATCGCGAAATCGTATTGCCCGCCGGTCCGGGTCATGCCGCCCTGTTCGAAAGAGGTGTTCTTGACCTCTGCCATGCTCATCGACACCGAACCGCCCGGCGCGTCCGTGCGCTGGATGTATTCGGAAAACATCACGCCCTGCTGGCGATAGCCCGTCGTGGCAGCGTTCGCGATGTTGTTGGCGATCATCTGCATTTCACGCGCAAGTCCGCGCTGGCGGGAGAGCGTGGTATAGTCGGAAAGACCCATCTCAGCCTCCTGTGATCATGGGAAGGACCCGTTCGTGGAAAAACCCGACGAGCGTGTTGGTCATGAAGCTCATCGACATCCAGAAGACGATGAGAATGGCCAGCAGCTTGGGCACGAAGGTCAGCGTCATTTCCTGAATCGAGGTCAGCGCCTGGAACAGCCCGACCGACACGCCGGCAACCAGCGCCGCGGTCAGGATCGGCACCGAGGTGATCGTGGCGATCCACAACCCCTGCCGCAGCGTGTCGTAGAAGATGGCCTCGTTCAGCATGGATCAGACCGGCATCCGCAGGATTTCCTGGTACGCCTCGACGAACTTGTTGCGCACGGCGACGACGGTTTCGACCGCCAGCTCGGACTGCGCGAGCGCATTGACCAGCGCGTGCGGATCGGCGTCGCCCACCATCGACTTTTCGGCGGTGACTTCGGCTTCCTTCAGGGTCGATGCGAAATCCTG
Source organism: uncultured Salipiger sp. (assembly GCA_964022595.1). GTDB lineage: Bacteria > Pseudomonadota > Alphaproteobacteria > Rhodobacterales > Rhodobacteraceae > Salipiger. Next base: position 2,242 of record CAXICP010000052.1, on the reverse strand, counting down.
CGCGGCTTCGGCGAATTTTTCCTGCACGCCGCCGGTTCCGGGCTGGGCTTCGGTGGCGGGGCGTTGTGCCGCGTATTTTTGCGCGGCGAAAAGGGATCGGACGTCCATTCTGGTCTCCAATTCAAGGGGTTGGGTTAGCGGCGCAGCAGGTCCATCAGGCTGGTGGACATCTCTCGCGTCTGTTCGAACATCTTGAGATTCGCCTCGTAGCTTTGCTGCGCTTCGCGCGCGTCGGCGAGTTCGATGATAAGGTCGACGTTGGACCCGTCGTAGAACCCGCTTTCGTCGGCCAGCGGGTTTTGCGGATCGTAAATCTGTTCAAGGTCGCTGCGATCCAGGTTCACCTTGCCGGCTTCGACCTGCTGCACCCCGTCACGCGCGCCGCTGGTTTCAAAGGGAATCGTCTTGCGGTGATAGCCGGGCGTGTCGACGTTCGCGATGTTCTCGGACAGCACGCGCAGCCGGGTCGACTGGGCGCGCAGGCCGCTGGACGAAACAGAGAGGGCATTGGAAAAATCGCTCATGACAGTGTCTTCCGGTTAGCGACCAAGGCTGGCGCGCAGGATGTTCAGGTTCGAACGGTAGATGGACAGCGCGCGATTATGGGCCCGCGCGGCATCGACGGCCGAAACCATTTCGGTTTCGATCGATACGCTGTTTCCATTGGGATCGACCGTGTCCGGGCGCTCGCGCGCCTCGGGCAGGGTGCCGTCCTGTTGACCATTCAGATGTGATTCGCGCGTGGCGCGCTGATCCATCATCCCGTCGCGGACGGTCTGGTCGAAATCGGGAAGTCCGACCGCCCGGTAATGGGGTGTATCGGCATTCGCGATATTCTGGGCGCTGAGCGCCTGTTGTTTGCCACTATGCTGTGCCAGGGCCATGGCCGTTCTGAACACGTCCAGATTTTGGAACATCGGGGCTTCTCCCTCGATTTGCTTCAACCAAGGCTTAACGCTGATTCCTTTAGAAAAGGTTTGAGAGAAATGAAGGAAGCGTACGGATGGACGAGGCAGAGATTACCGGGCTGAGGTCGCGCATCGCGCAAATTCAGCCGATCAGGGCAGTGGGGCGCGTCAGATCCGTGGATGGAACGGTCATCTGGGTGCGCGGCCTTGCCCATTCCGCATGCATCGGCGATCGGCTCAGGTTGTATCGCGGCACCGACACGCTTGATGGCGAGGTCCTGAGGATTCGCGAAGACCTCGTCGCCATGCTGCCGGACGAAGGCGCCGACGGCGTTTCGCAAGGCGACCGGGTCGCCGTCATGGGGCCGCCGACGCTTGCGCCCTCGGACAGCTGGATCGGCCGGGTCATCGACCCCTACGGCATGCCGCTGGACGAGATGCCGCTTAGCCCCGGCCCGACGCGGCGCCCCTTCCGGGCAAGCCCCCCGCCCGCTGCGCAACGCCGCGGCCTGGGGGCGCGTCTGCAGACCGGGCTTGCCAGTTTCGACACGCTTCTTCCGGTGGTGCGCGGGCAGCGCATGGGCCTGTTTGCAGGGTCGGGCGTGGGCAAATCGCGTCTGCTTTCCGCGCTTGCCAAGGGAATGGCGGCCGATGTGGTTGTGCTGGCCCTTGTGGGCGAGCGGGGGCGCGAGGTTCACGACTTCGTCCACTCGGTGCTGGGCGAAGAAGGCATGGCGCGCAGCGTCGTGGTCGCCGCGACATCGGATCGCTCACCGCTTGAACGCCGCCGCTGCCCGCTAGCCGCGATGACCATCGCCGAACATTTCCGGGATCAGGGGCTGCACGTGCTGTACCTTGCCGATTCGATCACCCGGTTTGCCGAGGCACATCGCGAGGTGGCCGTGGCCGCGGGCGAAATGCCCGCCTTGCGCGGCTTTCCCGCGTCGACCGCGCATCAGATCATGCGTCTTGCCGAACGGGCCGGTCCCGGCCTTCCCGGCGCTGGTGACATCACGGCGGTGTTCAGCGTTCTCGTGGCGGGCTCGGACATGGATGAACCCGTGGCGGATATTCTGCGCGGCGTTCTGGATGGGCACGTCGTCCTTAGCCGCGAGATCGCCGAACGCGGGCGATTCCCCGCGATCGATGTGCTTCGTTCCGTATCGCGCAGCCTGCCGGAAGCGGCGAACGTTGAAGAAAACAGCGTGATCCTTCAGGCGCGGCAATTGCTCGGCGCCTACAATCGATCCGAAACGATGATTCGTGCGGGGCTGTATCGCGAAGGCGAGGATCCCGTGCTGGATCAGGCGATCCGGGCCTGGCCCGATCTTGAT
>CAXICP010000051.1:0-12861 GCA_964022595.1 uncultured Salipiger sp. | reverse complement strand
CCCGCAAGGCGCCGAACGCGTCACCACCGCGCTTGGGCACCCCATCCTGATCGCGCCCGGGCTGATCCACTCCCCCGCCGGCACGCCCCCCGACGTCATGCGCGGCGAGGAAATCCAGATCGCGGGCGCCATCGCCGGCCATCCCGACCGCCAGGCGCGGGCCACCCTGATCCTGCCCGGCACGCATTCTAAATGGGCGCAGGTCGAAGGCGGCGCCGTGATCGGCTTTGAAACCCACATGACGGGCGAGATGTTCGCCCTGCTGCGCGACCATTCGATCCTTGGCCGCCTGATGAGCGACGCCCCGCTGGACGAACCCGCGCGCAATGCCGCGTTTCTTCGCGGCGTCGCCGAAGCCGCCCGGCCCGACGCCGGCGGGCTGACACACCAGCTGTTCGGCACCCGCACGCTGGGGCTGACCGGGCAATTGCCGGGCGAGGCGCTGGCCGGGCAATTGCCGGGCGAGGCGCTGGCCGACTACTGCTCGGGGCTGCTGATCGGGCACGAGATTTGCGCCGGCCTTGCCGCGCGTTCGGGCGGGCCGTTGCTGCTGGTGGGCAGCACGGCGCTTTGCGCCCGCTACGACAGCGCGTTGCGCGCGATCAGTGGCAGCGGCGCCGATGCGATCATCGAAAACCCGGCCCCTGCGGGGCTGTTCCGGCTTGCCTGCGACGCCGGCCTGCTGACACCCGAACACGGAGACCTCACATGACGATCGACCGTTCCGCCCGCCTTGACGCCGCCTGCGCAAGCCTGCCGCTTGTCGCGATCCTGCGCGGCGTGACCCCCGCCGACGCGACAGGCATCGCGCAGACGCTTTACGATGCCGGGTTCCGCCTGATCGAGATCCCGCTCAATTCGCCGCAGCCCTTCGACAGCATCGCCGCCCTGCGTGCCGCCCTGCCCGCCGATGCGCTGGTGGGCGCGGGCACGGTCACCACCGCCGACGATGTCGCCCGGCTGGACGGGATCGGCGCCGATCTGGTGGTGATGCCGCATTCGGATGTCACGGTGATCGGCGCCGCAAAGGCCGCAGGGATGATCTGCATGCCCGGCGTCGCCACGCCCACCGAAGCCTACGCCGCGCTGCACGCGGGCGCCGATGCTCTCAAGATCTTTCCGGCGGAACTGGTCGGCCCGGCGGCGATCAAGGCGATCCGCACGATCCTTCCCGCCGGCACGCGGCTGTTTCCCGTCGGCGGAATCTCGCCCGAGACGATGCCGCGCTTTCGCGACGCGGGGGTGGCGGGCTTTGGCCTTGGCAGCGCGCTTTACAAGCCCGGCGACGGCGCGGATGCCGTTGCAATCAAGGCGCGAACCTTTGTCGCCGCCATGGCCGAAATGCGCGGCTGACCACCGTTTCGGGGCCATTCAAAGGGTGCTTTCCGTCGGGACACCCGGCCCCGTTTGGAAGGATCTCATTAAGAAAAATGGCCGATGCTGAGACGAAGGATGGTGCCCGTGTCTTGCGGGGCCGCAGAAGTGTGGGCCGATGCGAACCATTGTAGAAGCTCTCGATTGCCCGGTCTGGCTGTTCGCGGCGGATGGAACGGTGATAGCCGCAAGCCCCTCGGCGCGGGACCTGATGCCATGCCTCAGGTCCAGCATTTCGGCGGCGGGGCCGCTGGGCCGGCGCATCGGCGCGGCGATCGACGATCTGAAGGCGGGCGAGCCATCGGCCGACCTGCGGGTGCACGTGCCCGGCCCCGGCGGCGCCGAAATCGAACTGCTTGGAACCATCGCCTGGCTGGTGCCGGATGATCGCATCTCGGGGATACTGGCCCAGCTTGTGCCCCCGACCGGCCCCGCGCGGCAGGATCGACGGCTGCGGCTGGAAAGCGACGTGTCCAACGCGCGCCGCCAGCTCGCGCGCTTCCGGCAGATGGCCGACAACGCGCCCGGCGCGGTCTACGAACGGGTCGATACCGTCGACGGACGCTGGCTGTACACCTATCACAGCGCCGGAATGCCCGACCTGTTCGGCGTCAAACCCGAAGACATCGCGCGCGACGGGCTGTCGATCTTTCGGCATATCCCCGAAAACGAAGTGCGCGACATCAAGGCCGAAATCGCGCGCGTCCGCCACACCGGCGAAAAGATCGAAAGGGTGCTAAGCGTCGCGCATCCCGAACACGGGCCGCGCGCCATCCTGCTGACCACCCGCCCCTATCCGCAGCAGGACGGTTCGACGATCTGGTTCGGCAACATGGCGGATGTCACCGTTCAGCTTGCCGCCGAACGGCGCATCGCCGAAGCGGCCGAGGCGCAGCGCGCCGCGCATGAACGGCTTAACTACCTTGCCGACAACGCGCCGGGCGCGCTGTGGGAATATCGCGAAGGCCCGGGCGAGGAATCCGCCCTTGCCTATTTCAGCGCCAGCTTGCCCGGCATGGTCGGGGTCCCCGCCGAGGACCTGCGCGCCGACGCCTACAGCGTCCTGCGCCACGTCCCCGAAGACGAAACCGTGCGCGTGATCGAGGAATTCGAAGCCGCGCGCAGCGCCGTTTCCGTCTTCACCTGCGCCTTTTCGCTGCACCATCCGCGCGCGGGCAAGCGCCGGATGCTGCTATCGGCCCAGCCTGCGGAACTTGACGGCGGGGTGCTCGCCTGGTTCGCCAACCTTCTCGACATCACCCGGCAAGAGGAGATCGAAACCCGCGCCCTGCTTGCATCGGAAGAGGTGCGCGAACTGCATGAACGGCTTAACAGCCTTGCCGGAAACGCCCCCGCCGCGCTGTATGAATTCCGCATGGATGCCGACGGGAAGGGGGATTTTCCGTTCTTTACCGGCCGGATGCCCGCGCTGATCGGCATTTCGGCAGATGCGATCACCGCCGACAGCAAATCCGTCTTTGACGCGATCCACCCCGATGACGTCGACGCCGTGCTTGCCGACAAGCTGCGCTCGCGCAACACGTTCCAGCAATTTTCGCAGACTTTCCGCACCCATGACGGCAAACGCTGGGTCACCGCCACCGCGCAACCCGTCGGGATCGAGGACGGGTTCGTGCGCTGGTTCGGCTTCATGTTCGACGCCACCGAACAGATGGAAGCCGAACGCCGTGCCGCCCTCGCCGCCGAGGAACTGGGCCGCGCCCATGCCCGGTTGTTGGTGATGGCCGACAACGCCCCCGGTGCGATCTCTGAATTCCGCATCACGCCCGACGGCGGGCTGCGGTTCCTGTTCTTCAGCCCGCGCCTACCCGAGATGATGGGCCTGCCGCTGGACCCCGCCCGCAGCGACGGGCGGGCGGTCTTTTCCAACGTCCCGCCCGAGGATCAGGAAGAGGTGATGCGCGCCATCAAGGACGCCATGTCCGGCGCGGGGCCGGGCACCTTTCGCCATAGGGTGCAGCACCCGACCAAGGGCGAACGCTGGATCCGCGTGTCGCTAAGCCCCAACGGGCGCGACGACGGCGGCGCCATCGGTTTCGGCAACGCCATCGATGTCACCGACGATGTCCACCGCGAAACGGAACTGCGCCGGGCCCACCGCCTGGCCGAGGACATGCGCCGCGAAAACGAACGCCAGGCCATGCATGACGGGCTGACCGGCCTTCCCAACCGGCGCAGCTATGACCGCGAGGTCGAGGCCCGGCGCCTGGCCGATCAGCAGTCGGGCACCATCGTGCGCGTCGATCTTGACTATTTCAAATCCGTCAATGACACGCTGGGCCACGAGGCAGGGGATGCGGTGCTGCGGCGCGTGGCCGAGGTGCTGCGCAGCTGCATCGGCCCGGGCGATTTCGCCGCGCGCATCGGGGGCGACGAATTTTCGATCCTGCCCGACCCGTCCATGTCGCTGGACGCGGTGTGCGCACAGGTCGAGACGATCCGCACCCGGCTTGCGGCGCCGTTCTTCTTCGAGGGGCGTCAATGCCGCTTTGGCGCCAGCTTCGGGATCGCGCGGTCCGATGACATGGCCGCCGACGCCACCGACCTGCCGGTCTTTGCCGACGCGGCGCTGTACCGGGCCAAGGACGCCGGGCGCAACCGGCTGGAATTGTTCACGCCCCAGCTGCGCCAGAACATCCTTGCCGAACGGCAGCTGGCCATCGAACTGCACGAGGCGTTGGAACGTGACGAATTCGAACCCTGGTTCCAGCCGCAATTCTCGGCCCAGGGCGAACGTCTTGTCGGGGTCGAGACGCTGTTGCGCTGGCGGCGCGGCGATGGGCGGATCATGACGCCGGATTCCTTCATGCAGGTGGCCGAACACCTGCGCATCGTTCCCGAAATCGACCGCATCATGATGCTCAAGGCGCGCGACGCGCTGGAATGCTGGGCGGCCGAGGGGGTCTTTGTGCCCAAGATCAGCTTCAACGTCAGCTCGGGGCGCATGCGCGATCCGGACGTGGTGTCCATGGGCCGGCAGGTCGCTGCCGGGGCCACGCGCGTCACCTTCGAACTGCTGGAATCCATCCTGGTCGAAGAGGAATCCGACGCGTTCAGGTTCCACCTCGACCTGATCCGGGAAATGGGCATCGATATCGAGATCGACGATTTCGGCTCTGGGCACGCCTCGATCATCGGGCTGATGCAGATCGCGCCAAGCGCGCTGAAGATCGACAAGCGCATCGTGTTGCCGGTGGCGCGGGACGACCGGTCGCGCAACCTTGTGCGCGCCATCGTCGAAATCGCCGAAACCCTGGGCATCGCGACGGTCGCCGAGGGGGTCGAGACGATCGAACAGGTCCATATCCTGCGCGACATGGGCTGCGACGTGCTGCAGGGGTTCCATTATGCGCCCGCGCTGGACGTGGCCGACCTTGCCCGGGCCGCGCGGGGGTGGAACACCGACGCCGCCTGACGCCGCGCGAAAATCCTGCCGGATCCACGCCGGGGCGAAACCTTGTAACGCCCGTCGGTAGAGGTTACTTTTCCGCCAGCTCCGGCCCGTGGCCGGGAAGCCACGCGTCCCTCGCCGACTTGCGCAGCAAAGCTTGTTTCATCCGCATGTGACAGGGCATTTGGCTTGGGCTTCATTCATTCCATGATCTGCCGCACCGACGGCATCCTGCGCACCGCCCCGGTGCGCTGGCGGTCCTTTGACGGCATGTGCGCCGTCCACTGGGAAGCGCAGGGCGATGCGGGCGCGACGGGGTATTACCGCGCGCCCGACCCGCGCATCATGCTGTTCTTCAACGATGTCTCGCAGATCATCCGGCTGTCGGACCGGGGCGATGCGACCCCGGGCCACTGGCGCCCCATGCTGCGCGCGCTTTACGTTCCGGCGGGCCTGCCCATGTGGACGGCGTTCAGCGCGCAGCACCGGTTTTCCCATCTTGACCTGCACCTTGACCGTCGCTGGCTGCTGGACCGCCTTGCCCCGATGCTGGGCCGCGACAGCGCCGACGCCGCGCTGCGCCAACCGGCCGAGGTGCAGGACATCGGCGCGCTGGCCACGCTGGCCCAGGCGCTTGCGGATGAAATCGACCGCCCCAGCCGCGTTCCGGCCTTTGCCGAAAGCCTTGCGGTGGCGCTTGTCACCGGGTTGATCGCGCCCGCCCCCGACGCCGATGCCCCCGAGGGCATGCAGGGCGGGCTGACGCCCTGGCAGATGCGGCGGCTTCGACAACTCAGCGCCGAGCGGCGCGGGCGGGCCACCAATGCAGAACTTGCCGCCGAGGTTGGCCTGTCCGAGGGTTGGTTCAGCCATGCCTTCAAGCGCACCACCGGCAAGACCCCGCTGCAATGGCAGCAGGAACAGCGCGTTTCGGCGGTCAAGGAATGCCTGCTGCGCGAGGACCTGACCATCGCCGAAATCGCGCAGCGCTTCGATTTTTCCGACCAGGGGCACCTGACGCGGGTGTTTCGCCGCCACGCCGGAACCACCCCGTCGGCCTGGCGGCGCGAGGCGCGGGCCGGGTGACCCCCGCCCCGCGCCGGGGCGTCACCAGCTGTGGCGCATGGTCAGGCTGACCTCGCGGCCCGGGTTGTAGTAATCGGTGGAAAATCCGCCCTGCGCGATGTGCTTTTCGTCCATCAGGTTGCTGACGTTCAGGCGCAGCTCGGTGCTGTCCGAAATGGCGTAGCCCACCGCCGCGTCCCAGATCCAGGCCGATCGGGTTTTCGACGTGTTGGCATCCGACCGCCAGTATTCGCCGGTGTAACGCGTGCCCAGCCCCAGGTTCAGATCGCCCAGACCGCCCCGGCCCGGCACGAGGTAGTCGACCCAGAGCGAGCCCGAATGCTTCGGGGTCGACGCCAGTTCGTTGCCGTCGTTGGCCCCAAGGCTGGATTCGGTGATTTCGGATTCGATGTAGCTGTAGGCGGCGGTCATCGACAGGCTGTCGGTGATCTCGGCCTTGGCTTCCAGGTCGATGCCCTGCACCCGGGATTCTCCGCGCACCTCTTGCAGCAGGGTGTCGGCGTTGGTGATCGTCTCGTTGTACTTGGTCAGATCGTAGATCGACGCCGACAGCAGCCCGCGGAAGCGCTCGGGGCGGTATTTCACGCCAAGCTCGTATTGCTTGCCGCGTTCGGGTTCGACCCCGAGGCCCGCCGGCACCACCGATTCCGCGTAAGAGCCATAGAGCGACAGGTTGGGATTGATCCGCCATGTCAGGCCGATGCGGCCCGTATCCTCGACCGAATCCCCCGACGTGGTGGTGCCGGTCAGGTGGTTCGTCACCTCCTGATCGATCCAGTCGCGCCGCAGCCCGCCCTGCAGGATGAAATCGCCCTGCGTCAGTTCCTGTTGCAGGTAGACCGACGACACCCTGGTGTTGGTGGTGGTTTCCGAATAGGGCGCGGTGCTGTCCAGATCCAGCCCGCCGGTATAGTCCGGGTTTTCCCAGTCGATGTCGTCCGCCGCCGTGTACCACAGCGTGTTATGGCGGTGGTTGTCGCGGTATTCCACCCCGCCCAGCGTGCGGCTGGACACGGTGCCGAAGCTGGTTTCATAGAGAAGATGCGCATCGGCGACGAAATTGGCGAATTCCGCCTCATTGGCGAAGTAGTAGCGCGACACGGTGGTGTCGGGCAGCGACGTGACCGCGCCAAGGAAGACGTAGCCGAAGCCGCCGGTGCCTTCGGTATACCGCAGGGTCGACCCGAATTCGAGCCCGCCGCCGAAATCATGTTCCGCCTTCAGCGTCAGCGTGTCGCGGTCGGTGTCCAGATAGTTGAAATCCGGCTCGCCCAGGAACAGGTCGCGGTCAAAATCCTCGCCCGTGGCCGGATAGCCCGAGCTGTTGGGATAGCCGTCGCGGAAAAGGTGATCGTAGACAAGGCTGACGGTGGTGCGGTCGGTCGGGCGCCAGGCAAGCCCCGCCATCAGGAACGTCTCGTCATCGTTGGAATCGTCGGTTTCGGCGGCCGCGTCCTGGATCTTGCCGGTCAGGCGCCAGGAAAAGGCGCGGTTGTTTTCGAACGTGTCGCCAAGGTCGAACCCCAGTTCCTTGTGATCGAAGCTGCCGATGGTGCCGTAGATCTCGCGCAGGCGCTCTCCGGTGGGGCTTTTGGTGATGAAGTTCACCGCGCCGCCCGGATCGGCCACCCCGAAGGCGGTGGAATTGGCCCCCTTTAGAACCTCGACCCGGTCAAAGGCGAACACTTCTTCGCGCACCCCGCCGAAGGCATCGCCGATCAGCAGCCCGTCGCGATAGGTGGTGGCATCATAGGCGCGGATCTTGAAGTAATCGTAACGATCATCGCGCCCGTAGAAATCGGTGGACACGCCGGCGGTGTATTGCAGCACCTGTTCGGTGGTGCTGGCGCCGCGGTCGCGGATTTCCTTCGACGTGATGACCGACACGGTGGCCGAGCTGTCCATCACGTCGCTGGGCAGGCCGGTGCCGCTGGTGATCTGGTCGGCCACGATGGTTTCGTCGTCATCGCCCCCGTCGCTGGCGGCATCCATGAAGATCGTGCCCAGCGACACCGACGCTCCGGTGTCCTGGGCAAGGGCGGGGCCGGTCAGAAGCGCGAGGGCTGCGCAGCCGGTCAAAAGCTGGGAAAGGCGCGATGGCGCGGCGATAGGTGCGGTCACGATCAGACGGGCTCCTTGATGGAAATCGGGATGCCGGCAGGGTCCGGCGCGGCGGCTTTCCGGTCGATCGGATGGCTGCGAAAGGCGGGGCGACGGGGACCACTGCCCGCGCACCTTCCGCATGAGGGTACGGAACGCGGGCGGGCGGCGCCTGTGTCGCCTTGCCGATTAGCAAGGGGCGGGCGGCAGCGTCTTGCACGAAGCTGCGGTTTTTAGCTATTCCTGATGAAAATCGTCAGGCCCTTGCCCGTCCGCCCCCCGCAGGGCGGTTGACCGCCCCGGCGCGCGGCGCTTAGGGCAGGGTCAGCCATTCATTCCGGGGGATCCGATGCCTGCCCTTCTGACCCGTCGCCGCGCGCTGGCGCTGGCGCTGTCGACCGCCCTTGCCCCCCGCGCGATGGCGCAGACATCCTTTCCCATAACCATCGACCATGCGCTTGGTCGCACCGTGATCCCTGCGCCGCCGCAGCGGGTGGCGACGGTGAACTGGTCCAACCACGAGGTGCCGCTGGCGCTTGGCGTGGTGCCGGTGGGCATGGCGGCGGCGAATTTCGGCGATGACGACAACGACGGGCTGCTGCCCTGGGTGTCGGCCCGGCTGGACGAGCTGGGCGGCCCGCGCCCGGTGCTGTTCGACGAAGGCGACGGCATCGATTTCGAGGCGCTTGCCGGCACCCGCCCCGACGTGATCCTCGCCGCCCATTCGGGCCTGTCGCAGGGCGATTACGACATCCTGAGCCAGATCGCGCCCACGGTCGCCTTTCCGCACATGCCCTGGACCACAAGCTGGCGTGAGAACATCCGCATGAACAGCGCCGGCATGGGCCAGCCCGAACAGGGCGCCGCGCTGATTTCGGATCTTGAAGCCCGGATCGCCGACACCGTGGCGCGCCATCCGCAGATCGCGGGCAAGCGGGCGATCTTTGTCACGCATCTGGACCCGACCGATCTGAGCCGGGTGCCGTTTTACACCGACAACGACACGCGGGTGGCGTTCCTGCACGATCTTGGGCTGAAATCTCCGCGCATCGTGGCCGAGCTGTCGCAGACCGGGCGCTTCGCGGGCGAGGTCAGCGCCGAGCAGATCGACCTGCTGGATGACGTGGACATCGTGATCACCTATGGCACCGATACGCTGCTGGACCGGCTCGGCAGCTACATGCTGACGCGGCGGATGCCGGCCATCGCGCGCGGCGCGGTGGTGCTGTTGCGCAACGATCCCATGGGCACCGCCGCGCATCCATCGCCCCTGTCGATCCCTTATGTGCTGGATGATTACGTGGCGATGCTGGCGCGCGCTGCGTCCAAGGCGGGCTGACCGGATGACGGCGCGCCGCGCGCTGTGGCTGTTGGCCCTGATCGGGCTGCTGGGGGTGGCGGCGGGGCTGTCGCTGGCCTTTGGCGCGCGGGTGACCGGCTGGCAGGATCTGCGCAATGCGCTGGCCGGGCAGGTCGACACCATGGGGCAGGCCGCCGTCGCATCCCGCATCCCGCGCACCGTTCTGGCGGCGCTGGCGGGCGCGGCGCTGGGGCTGGCGGGGGGCGTCATGCAGGGGGTCACGCGCAACCCGCTGGCCGATCCGGGCATCCTGGGCGTGAACGCGGGCGCGGCGCTGGCGGTGGTGATCGCGCTGGCCACCGTGGGGCTGGACAGCGCGGGGCTGTACATCCTTGTGGCGATTTTCGGGGCGGGCGTGGCCGCCGTGACGGTCTACACCATCGCATCGCTGGGCGCGGGGGGCGCAAGCCCGCTGAAGCTTGCGCTGGCCGGGGCGGCGCTGTCGGCGGCGCTGGCGTCCCTGACCACCGCCGTGGTGCTGCCGCGCGCGGATATCGCGGGCCTCGTGCAAAGCTGGATGGTCGGCGGCGTCGGAGGCGCGACCGCGGACCGCATCGCCCCGGTGCTGCCCTTTCTGGCTCTCGGGCTGGCGCTGTCGCTGCTGTCGGCGCGCAAGCTGAACCTGCTGGCCCTTGGCGAAGACACCGCGACAAGCCTTGGCGAACATGTCTGGCGCGCGCGCGCCATGGCGGCGCTGGGGGCGGTCACGCTGTGCGGCGCGACCACGGCGGTTTGCGGGCCCATCGGGTTCGTCGGGCTGGTGGTGCCGCACCTGGCGCGGCTGCTGTTCGGGGTCGATTACCGCTGGATCCTGCCCGCCTCGGCGCTTGCGGGCGCGGCGCTGCTGCTGATGGCAGACGTGGCAGGAAGGGTCGCGGCGCGCCCGGCAGAGCTTGACGTGGGCATCGTCACCGCCTTTATCGGGGCGCCGGTGTTCATCTGGATCGTGCGGCGCCGCCGGATCGCGGCGCTATGATCGCGCTGACGCATATCCGCCGCCGCGACGCCCGCCGCCGCCATATCGCGCTGTCACTGCTGGGCGCGCTGACACTGGGGGCGGCGCTGCTGACGCTAAGCGTGGGGCAGACCGTCACCCCCCTGCCCCGCGTCATCGCCGCGCTGACCGGCACCGCGCCCGATTTCACCGTCAGCGTGCTGCGCCTGCCCCGCGCAGTGCTGGGCGCGCTGGCAGGCATGTGTTTCGGGATGGGGGGCGTGGCGTTCCAGACGCTGCTGCGCAACCCGCTGGCCAGCCCCGACATCATCGGCATCAGCGCCGGGGCTTCTGCCGCCGCGGTGTTCTGCATCGTGGTGCTGGGGCTGTCGGGCGCGGCGGTGTCGCTGGTCGCGGTGGGCGCGGGGCTGGGGGTCGCGCTGCTGATCTATGCGCTTTCCTGGCGGGACGGGGTGGCCGGCGCGCGGCTGATCCTTGTGGGGATCGCAGTGGCGGCGATGCTGCAAAGCCTTGTCGCCTACCTGCTGACGCAGGCGCCCAGCTGGTCGCTGCAAGAGGCGCTGCGCTGGATGACAGGGTCGCTGAACGGCGCGCGCCTGGCGCAGGCCGCGCCCCTTGGCACGGCGCTGGCGCTGTTCGGCGGCGCGCTGCTGGCGATCCGGCGCGATCTGGAAACCCTGCGCATGGGCGAGGACATGGCCGCCGGGCTTGGTGTGCGCACCGGGCGCACCCGGCTTGTGACGGTCTGCGCGGCGGTGGGCCTTGTCGCCTTTGCCACCGCCGCCGCCGGGCCGATCGCCTTTGTCGCCTTCCTGTCGGGGCCGATCGCCGCGCGGCTGCTGCGCCGGGGCGGATCGCTGCTGATCCCCGCCGCGCTGACCGGCGCGGCGCTGGTGCTGATCGCGGATTTCGCCGGGCAGGTGCTGCTGCCCGCGCGCTACCCGGTCCGCATCGTCACCGGGGTGCTTGGCGCGCCCTACCCCGTGCTGTTCATCATCCGGGACAACCGGACCGGAGGGTCCCTGTGACCACAGACCACGCCATCGACATCGACGCCCTGCGCGCGGGCTACGGCGAAGCCGCCGTTCTGGACGGGCTGTCGCTGCGCGTTCCGCGCGGGCGCATCACCGCCATCGTCGGCGCCAATGCCTGCGGCAAGTCCACCCTGCTGCGCGCCCTGTCGCGGTTGCTGACTCCGCGCGCCGGGCAGGTGTTGCTGGATGGCGCCGACATCCACCGCATCCCGCCGCGCAAGCTGGCCCGGCGTCTGGGCCTGCTGCCGCAAAGCCCCATCGCGCCCGAGGGCATTTCGGTGCATGAACTGGTCAGCCGGGGGCGCCACCCGCATCAGGGCCTGTTCGGCCGCTGGACCGCCGAAGACGATGCCGCCGTGGCCGAGGCCCTGCGCCTGACCGCGACCGAAGCGCTGGCCGACCGGCTGGTCGAGGACCTGTCCGGCGGGCAGCGCCAGCGCGTCTGGATCGCCATGGCGCTGGCGCAGCGCACCGACGTGCTGCTGCTGGACGAGCCCACCACCTACCTGGACATCAACCACCAGGTCGAGGTGCTGGACCTGCTGACCGATCTCAACCGCGCGCGGGGGACGACGGTGGTGATGGTGCTGCACGATCTGAACCTTGCGGCGCGCCACGCGGATCTGCTGGTGGCGATGGCGGGCGGGCGCGTTCACCGCGCCGGCCCGCCGCAGGACGTGCTGACCGACGCGATGCTGCAAGAGGTGTTCGGCCTGCGCGCCCGCATCATCCCCGACCCGGTGACCGGCAAGCCGATGATGGTTCCGGTGGGCCGTCACGGGCACGAACCGGCTCGGAACACAGGAAAATGCGATTCCTGACAAAATTAGTTTGACTCTTCCCGTGTGAAACCGCGATGACGCAACAAAAGACAAGAAGGGACACCCGTCATGCATGTTTCGCGCATCGCAATCCTTGCCGCGCTCGCCGCCAGCCCTGCCCTCGCGCAGGATGCCACGCTTGATCTGGGAACTTTGACGCTGGAAGCCGAAAGCGACGATACGTTGCTGCAAGACGGCTACGTCGCGCAGGCGGGGCAGCAGGCAACGCGCGTGGACACCGCGATCCAGGACATCCCGCAGGCGGTCAGCGTCGTGACCCAGGACCAGATCGAAGACCAGCAGCCCCGCACCCTGCTGGATTCGCTGGGCTACACGGCGGGCACGAACGTGTCGTCCTTTGGCTATGACAGCCGCTATGACGCGGTCTACCTGCGCGGGTTCGCATCGTATTACAATGGCCTGTTCCGCGACGGGCTGCGCCAGGTCAACGGCCCGTCGGCCTGGTACCGCAACGAGCCCTACAGCTTCGAAGGCGCTGCCGTGCTCAAGGGGCCGTCGTCGTCGCTATACGGCGTCAGCGGCGCGGGCGGCATCGTCAACGTCGTGTCCAAGCGCCCCAAGGATGAAACCTTCCGCGAGGTGCAGCTGACCTTCGGGTCCGACGACCGTGAGGAACTGGCCTTTGACCTGTCCGGCCCTCTGGGCGACAGCGACCGGCTGACCTATCGCCTGACCGGCGTGACCCGCAATGCCAACAC
>CAXICP010000050.1:0-12943 GCA_964022595.1 uncultured Salipiger sp. | reverse complement strand
GTCCGGCGGCGGCGCGCTGGCGCTGACCTTTTACCCCTGGCCCGAGGCGCCGCAGGGGCAGCGCGGCATCTCGGCCAGCGATCTGAACGCCGCTCTTGGCCTTGCGCCCCCCGCCAGAGCGGCGCGTGCGCATCTGCTGGCTGCGGCGGGCGAGCGGCTGATCGGGGTTGTCGACGTGCACGGCCTGCATCATTCGCGCGCCAGTCTGCCCGCCCCGGTGCAGGCGCGCATCCAGCGCTGGATCGCCCCCGGGGGCCTGGCCGAAACGCTGGGCCGCGACGAATTGATGGTCTTTGCGATCGATTCCCCGCCGCTGGGCATCGGGCTGCTGGTCACCGAAGGCAAGGCCGAGGCGATGGTGTTCGACGCGGCCGCCTGCGCCGAGCTTGCCCGGATCTGGTCCGCCCCCCGGGGCCTGCCTTCCACGCGATAACGCCGCGCGATTTTTCCGACAGAGTCGCGGACATCCGGCGTATCAGGCCTATCTTTGACAAAACGGTTCCGGGGGGCGCGCAATTCATGGCAGACGGCAAGGGAATGGTCGGGCCGGTGTTGTTCCTGCGTGCCGCGACGGCTGCGCAGACGCGGCTTGCGGCGCTGGTCGTCTGCACCGGGGATGCCGCGCCGGGGGCGTTGGTCGCAGCGGGGCGGCAAGCCCTGCCGACGCGGCTGACGCGCTGCGCCGGGCGAACCGCGTGGCGCTATGATTTCACGCTGGAACCGGACGATCCGACCTATGAACTGCTGGGGGAAACCCACCGCGTCGCGCTGCCGTCGGCGGGGGACATGAACCTTGCCTACCTGTCGTGCAACGGGCAGGAACACGGCGATTGGGACCGGCCCGAACAGACCCGCAACGCCATGTGGTACAGGCTGGCCGCGCGCCACGGCGAAACGCCGTTTTCCCTGCTGCTGATGGGCGGTGACCAGATCTATGCGGACGAGGCGACGAACGGCCATCCGCTTAGCGACGCGTGGCCCGACCATGTGCCCCGCGCACCGGATGCCGCCGCGCTGGCATCGCTTGAACGCCACCTGCGCAAGCGGTTCTTCGATCTATACCTGCGCGGACTGTCCGCGCCGCCCTGCATGCAGCTTGTCGCGCAGGTCCCGCAACTGTGCATGTGGGACGATCACGACATCTGCGATGGCTGGGGGTCGCTGCAATCGCGCGCGACGCATTCCGAGGTGGGCCGCACGCTGTTCCGCGTCGCGCGCGAGATGGCGCTGCTGTTCCAGCACGGCGCCATCGAGTCGGACGCCCCGCAGCTTTTCCTGGACCCCGAGGGCAGCAGCCTGTCCTGGCGCCATGCGCTTCCGGGGGTCACGCTGTTCGCGCCCGACCTTCGCTCTGAACGCGGGCGCCGGCAGGTGATGGGGCTGGAAGGCTGGAAGGCGGTGGAACGCACCGAGGGCGCCGAGCGGCTGTTCCTGCTGTCTTCGGTGCCGCTGCTTGGCCCCAGGTTGTCGCTGATCGAAGGCATCATGATGTCGGTGCCGCGCATGCAGAAGTATGAGGACGACCTGCGCGACCAGTGGCAAAGCCGCGCGCACCGCGCCGAATGGCGCCGCATGCTGCGCGAAGTGCTGCGCATGCACGCGCGCGGCCCCGTCACCGTGCTTTCGGGCGAAATTCATCTTGCCACCCGGGCCGAGATGCACACTGACCGTGGGCCGGTCCACCAGCTTGTGGCATCGGGCATTTCCCACGGCGCGCCGACGCCGATGTATGCCCGCGCGCTGGGGCTGCTGTCGGGGCTGGGCGAGGCGCCCCTGCCGCGCCACCGGATCCGCATCCTGCCGCTGCCGGGCCAGCGCAGCCGCTACGTGGCGCAGCGCAATTTCCTGCGCCTGGAACGGCGGGGCGCGGATTGGCGCGCGATCTGGGACCTTGAAGAGACCGGCCCGACGCCGCCGCTGATTATTTGAACCGGTGATCTGAAGCCGGGCTAGCAGCAATCGTCGCGGATCGCGCCGCGCAGCCCCGCGCCGGTGCCCCGCCGCAGCCAGCGTGACAGCGCGTCGATCCCGGCGGTCATCAGCCCGGTCGCGATCAGCAGCACCACCGCCCGGTCAAGCCGCAGCTCGGCCAGCGCGCTGTCGACGAAGAACCCCAGCGTCGCGATGCCCAGAAGCCCCATCACGGCGGTTTCCCGCAGGATGATTTCCCAGCGATACAGGCACAGCGCAAGGAAGGGGCCAAACAGGCGCGGCGCCAGCTCCCACCCCCACACAGACAGGCCCCGGGGCGCATCGGCGCGCAGCTGCGGCACCAGCGTTTCGCCCTCGCGCCCCAGCAGATGCGCGATGATGGCGCCGTTGTGCAGCGCCAGCGCCAGGATTGCGGGCAGCATCGACGGGCCAAGGATCTGCAGGAACAGGTAGGCCAGCATGTATTCGGGAAAGCTGCGCAGCACCACAAGGCTCATGTGTCCCGCCATGCGCCCCATGCGCGAGGTGACGCGCGGCACGATCAGCCCGAACCCGGCAAAGGCCAGCGCCCCGGTCAGGATCAGCGCGATCTGCGCCACGACCAGCGTGGCGAAAAGGCCCGGCAGCGCCTCGTGGGCGGCGATGTCGCCAAGCCAACCCAGCAGCGCCGCGCCGTCCCAGCCATCGCGCAGGGGGCTGGGCACGATGTCTTGCGTCACAAATCGCATCAGCGCGCCCGGCCCCATGGGCGGGGATTTGATCAGCGCCAGCGTGACGATCGAGGCCACGAGCCAAGGCAGCACCAGCGCGGGGCGCAACCAGACCCGGATCGACGCGATCAGCGCGACGTAGCAGATCATGATCGCCGAGGCGGCGCCGTAATCGCCCACGCGGAAAAAGCTGTCGAGCTGAAAGCCCAGCGTCGGCAGCCCGACAAAGCCCAGCACCGCGCTGGCGCGCAGCCCGCATTCCAGCCGGTAAAGCGTGTAGTGTTTCATGGCACCAAGCGCCAGCGGCGCGCGGGCCCACAGGAAGCGCGACAGCGGGTCGGTGCGGGGCAGCACCTCGGTCGGGCGCTGGTCGGCCTCGTCCAGCTGTTCGCTGAACACCTTGGCAAAAATCCCCATGTAGGGCAGGGCGATGGCCAGCACGCCGGTCAGCGGGGAAATCCCCATCACCTGCATCAGCATGAGCGCCCAGAACAGTTCGTGGACCGATCGCAGGGCGATGCACAGCCAACGCACCGCGCGCAGGTGGTAGAACGGCGCCATCGCCAGCCCCGCGCCCGCCCCCAGCGCCACGCCGCAGCAGGCAAAGGCCACCGTAAGCCAGATTGCCCGGCCGATGCGTTCGACCGCGCCGAAATCGGGGCGCAGAAAACCCTGGCCCATGCGCGCCAGCGCCGCCCAGGGATCGTGCCCGCCCAGCGACAGGTCGGCGAAGGGCAGGGCAAGCAGGGCCAGCGCCACGAACAGCGTGACCACCCGCGCGCGGGGCAGCGCCGTGGCGCCTCCGGGGATGCGCCTAGCGGGTATAGAGCGCGGCGATATCGGCATCGCTGACCTCCGCCGGGGGGGCATCGAAGACGATGGCGCCGCGCCCGATGCCCACCAGCCGCGTGGCAAAGGCGCGGGCCATGGCCACGTCGTGCAGCGCCAGCAGCGAGGTGTCGAACCGCGCGCGCAGCTCGTCCAGCAGGCCCTGCGCCTGGCGTTCATCCACCGCCGAGACCGGCTCGTCGCCGATCAGCAGTGCGCCGCCCCTCCAGAAGGCGCGGGCCAGGGCGACGCGTTGCTTCTGCCCGCCCGAAAGCTGGCCCACCGGGCGGTCGATGTCCGCCAAAAGGCCAAGCGTGTCCAGCAGCGCGGCGACACCCGCGCGCGCGGCGGCGGGCGGGCGGATCAGGGCGCGCAGGTTGTAAAGGGCGCCGTGATCGTCCAGCCGCCCCATCATCGTATTGCGCAGCACCGAAAGCTGCGGCACCAGCGCGTTGTCCTGCGGCACCAGCGCCACGCGCAGGCGCGGCGCCAGTTGGCCGTGCACCGCCCCCAGCAGCGTCGACTTGCCCGCCCCCGACCGGCCAAGCAGCACCACGCGTTCCCCGGGGGACAGCGTCAGGCTGACCCCCGACAGCACGGTGCGCCCGCCATGGCCAAGGGTTTCACGCTGCAGCGCGAGCAGGGTCATTCGATCAGGCCCAGCTCCTTGGCGGTGTCCTCGATGGGCTGGAAATCGGCGTTCTGCGCGGGGATGAACGCCTCGCGCGGGAAGGCGGCCAGCAGGTCCGGGTCATCCATGGCGATCAGCGCCGCCTGCACCTTGTCGGCAAAGCCTTCGCCGAAGCGCGCATCGACGTCGCCGCGAATGGTCCAGTTGTAATCGGGGTAGGGCGGGGTTTGCCAGATCACCCTGGCGGTGTCGACTTCGGGCGCGCCTTCGGCCACGGCCTTGTCGTAGACGGCGAAGTTCAGCGCGCCGATGTCCCACGCCCCCGACGCCACCAGCCGCAGCGTCTGGCTGTGATCGCCCGAAAAGCCGACCTTGTCGAAGAAGTCGCCCGGCGCCTCGCCGGTTTCGCGGCGGATCCAGTATTCGGGCATCAGCCGCCCGCTGGTCGATGTCTTGGCCCCGAAGGTGAACGACATGCCGCGCGCTTCCTCGGGGAAGCTGTCGGACGGCTGCAACCCGGTGGCTTCGTTGGCGATGAAGTAGCTAACGAAGACGGGGTCTTCCTTGCCCTGCGCGATGGCGCGCGCGTCGGGCACCATCAGCCGCGCCTGAACGCCGGTCAGCCCGCCGAACCAGGCCAGCTGGATCTGGTCGTTGCGAAACGCCGTGACCGAGGCGCCGTAGCTCTTGACCGGCACGAATTGCACGTCGACGCCAAGCGCGCCTTCTAGATAGTCGGCGATTGCGGAAAACCTTTCGGTCAGGCGGGTTTCATCCTCGTCCGGAATGGCCGAGAAATACAGCGTGTCGGCAGATGCGGTTCCGGCCATCAGGGTCAGGGCGATGGCAAGGCCACGTTTGAGAGAAGGTGCAATCGTCAACGGCATGGGGCGCGTCCTTTCAGCATGTGATGCGGAGTGGCGCGCGTCCGCTCCGGCGACGAGGGCGCCGAGGGGCGCCGGGAAATGGGGCGCGCCCGGGGGCGGCGCCGCGAATGGTCCTTGGTGAAAGCGGTTTCGCGCGCCGTGTCAAGGGAAGCGGCGCCCCATTGTGCAGGCAGCAGGCATCGGGATCGGGCGCCGGGATCGGGCCGGGGCGCGCATGCGCTTGACGCGGGGCGCCGTTGCCGTTTCAGCTTGGGCCATGAACACAGAAATCACCCGGGGCGCCGGAACCGACGCCGCCTTCACCCTTGTCATGAACCCCCTGGCCGATCGCGGCGCCGCCTGGTCCGACGCGCAGGATGCCATCCTGTCGGTCGCGGGGCTGGACCTGGCCCGCGCCACCATCGGGGCCTGGCCGGGCCATGCCCCCACGCCGCTGGTGGCGCTGCCGGCGCTGGCCGCATCTCTGGGCGTCGCCGATCTGCGCTACAAGGACGAGGGCAGCCGGTTCGGCCTTGGCTCGTTCAAGGCGCTTGGCGGGGCCTATGCGGTGGCGCGCTTGCTGGCCACCGAGATCGGCAAGGCGCTGGGGCGCAAGGTCACCCTGGATGAGGTCACAGCGCGCGCCCACCCGGTCGAGGCCGCCGCGATCACCGCATGCTGCGCCACCGATGGCAATCACGGCCGCTCTGTCGCCTGGGGTGCCCGAAATTTCGGCTGCAACTGCGAAATCTTCATCCATGCCACCGTGTCGCAGGCGCGCAAATCCGCGATCGAGGCTTTTGGCGCCACCGTCCACCGCTGCGCGGGCAATTACGACGACAGCGTGCGCGAGGCGCAGCGGCAGGCCGACGAAAACGGGTGGTTCGTGGTGTCCGACACCTCGTACGAGGGGTACATGGATATCCCGCGCGACGTCATGCAGGGCTACGAGGTGATGGCCGCCGAAGCCTTTGACGCCGCCGCCAGCCCACCCACCCATGTGTTCGTGCAGACCGGCGTCGGCGGCATGGCGGCGGCGGTGGCGGCGCAGGCGGCGCGGCGCTGGGGCGCGGCGCGCCCGGTCATCGTGCTGTGCGATCCGAACCGATCCGCCTGCTGGCTGGAAACCATCCGCGCCGGCACGCCCACCGCCGTTGGCGGCGACCTGGACACGCTCATGGCCGGGCTGGCCTGCGGCGAGGTGTCGGCGCTGGCATGGGACATCCTGCGCGTGCACGGCGATGCGGTCATGGCGCTGAGCGATGCTTCGGCGGTGGCGGCGATGCGGCTGCTGGCCCGCCCCGAAAGCGACCCGGCCATCGTCGCCGGGGAAAGCGCCGTCGCGGGCCTTGCAGGGCTGATCGCCGCGATGGGCGATGAACAGGCGCGGGCCGCGCTGGGGCTGGACGGCACGTCGCGGGTGATGGTGTTCGGCACCGAAGGCGACACCGACGCGGTGCTTTATCGGGACATCGTCGGCGCCAGCGCAGCCGAGGTCCGGGCGGGCACCGCATGAGCCGCAAGATGATCGTGGCCGCCGCGCAGCTTGGCCCCATCGCGCGGGATGAACCGCGCCGTTCGGCGGTCGCGCGCATGTGCGCGATGATGCGTGATGCGCATGGGCGGGGCGCCGCGCTGGTGGTGTTTCCCGAACTGGCGCTGACCACGTTCTTTCCGCGCTGGTTGCTGACGGGCGATGCGTTGAGCGCGTATTTCGAAACCGACATGCCCAACGCCGACACCGCGCCGCTGTTCGCGCTCGCGCGCGAGCTGGGCGTCGGGTTTCACCTTGGCTATGCCGAACGCACCCCAGAGGGGCGGCATTTCAACACGGCGATCCTTGTGGGGCCGGATGGGCAGATCATCGGCAAATACCGCAAGATCCACCTGCCGGGGCATCGCGAACACGAAGACTGGCGACCCTTTCAGCATCTGGAAAAGCGCTATTTCGAAACCGGCGATCTGGGGTTCGGGGTGTTCGATGCCCTTGGCGCGCGCATCGGCATGTGCATCTGCAACGACCGGCGCTGGCCCGAAACCTGGCGGATGCTGGGGCTGGGCGGGGCGGAACTGGTGGTGCTTGGCTATAACACGCCGCTGCATTACCCGCCTGCGCCGGAACATGACCACCTGCAATATTTCCACAACGCGCTGAGCGTGCAGGCGGGGTGCTATGCCAACGGGCTATGGGCGGTATCGGTCGCCAAGGCGGGTCTGGAAGAGGGCTGCGAGCTGATCGGAGGCAGCCTGATCGTCGCCCCCACGGGCGAGATCATCGCGCAGGCCCAAGGCGTCGGGGATGAGGTGATCACCGCGCAAATCGATCTGGACCGCTGCGCCGAAATCCGCGCCAATATCTTTGACTTCGCCCAGCACCGCGAACCGCAGACCTACGGGTTGATCACCGCGCCCAAGGGATGATCAGTCGCGGGCGGGGCAATCCTCGCCCAGCGGCGTGCCGTCATAGGCCTTGTCGCCACATTCGTTGATTTCTTCCCAGATCCAGCCGCGCCCGTCATCGGCCACGGCGACCACGCGGTCGATACCGTATTCGACGTTGCGCTGCGCGGTGTAGACATGCGCCTTGCCGGTTTCGATCAGCAGGCCGATGGCTTCGGCGTCGAAGCAGCCGAACCAGAACGGCGCGTTGCGCGGATTGGCGCCCTCGTAAGGTTCGAACCCGGCGTCCAGCGATTGCACGGTTTCGGGCGTGGTGAAACAGCCACGGAACCGGATGGGGGATGAACTGGCGTCGATCCCTTCGAAATCCGCATAGGGGATGTGCCGGGGCGCGGTGCCATCCAGCGGAGTCAGGAACACCTGGCCCGCGTCATCTTCTACCGTTTCATAGTAGTAGAAGACCTGGAAATAATACACCGCCGCGCCAAAGATCAGAGCGGTGGCGATGATGAAGATGCCAAGAAGCTTGCCGCTCATGCGCTGGCGGCTTCGGGGGTGTACCCGCCGGCCTCGGTCATCACGAAGGCATCGGCGCAGGCCTTGGCCAGGTTGCGCACCCGCCCGATATAGGCCTGCCGCTCGGTGACCGAGATCACGCCGCGCGCGTCCAGCAGGTTGAACAGGTGGCTGGCCTTGATGCATTGGTCATAGGCCGGGTGGGCCATGACGATGCGCTTGCCGGTCTTGGGGTCCTCGGCGTCTGCCGCAAGAATGCGCTGGCATTCGGCTTCGGCGTCCTTGAAATGCTGCAACAGCATGTCGGTGTCGGCCACGTCGAAGTTCCAGCGAGAATACTCCTGTTCGGTCTGGCGGAAGACATCGCCATAGCTCAGCGCGATGGGCGACTGGGGGTCGTTGAACGGCATGTCCATGACATGGTCGATCCCCAGCACATACATTGCCAGCCGTTCCAGACCATAGGTCAGCTCGCCCGAGACGGGCGCGCAATCATGCCCGCCGACCTGCTGGAAATAGGTGAACTGCGACACTTCCATGCCATCGCACCAGACCTCCCAGCCCAGGCCCCAGGCGCCCAGCGTGGGGCTTTCCCAGTCGTCTTCGACGAAGCGCACGTCATGCAGCGCCATGTCGATGCCGATGGCCTCAAGCGATCCCAGGTACAGCTCTTGCAGGTCGGGCGGCGAGGGTTTGATCAACACCTGGAACTGGTAATAATGCTGCAACCGGTTCGGGTTTTCGCCGTAGCGCCCATCGGTCGGCCGCCGCGAAGGCTGCACATAGGCGGCCGCCCAGGGCGTGCTGCCAAGCGAGCGCAGCGTGGTCGCGGGGTGAAACGTGCCAGCGCCGACTTCCATGTCATAAGGTTGCAGCACGCCGCAGCCCTTGCCCGCCCAGTAGGTCTGAAGCCGCAGGATGATTTCCTGAAAGCTGCGCGGTTTTGCCTGGGTGTCGGTCATGTGCTGGCCCCGTTGTCTGTCGCCTGGTGCGTGGTTTCCTGCATTATGCGCCCCCGCGCCAAGGGTCAATGCGCCAGCGCGGCAGGCAGGCAGTGCCGCGGGGCCACACCTTGGCCCGCTCGCGCAGATTTGCAGGTGACGGGGGGGTGGCGTCTGGTAAAACGCCCCGACACGCGGACAAGATATTCGGCCTGAGGGGCATTTACACGTATGTTTCGGACCTTTCTGATGGTAAGCGCGACAGCCCTGCTGATCGCGGACGGGGCGCATGCGCAGGAAACGGTCTATATCCAGATCGAAGCCCAGCCCAGCCTGCGCGAGGCCGAAGACGCGGTGCGCGGTTATGCGGCGCAGCTGAACGATGTGAACGGATTCACGCTGGGGGGCGGTTGGTACGGCATCGCGCTGGGGCCGTTCACCCCGGACGAGGCCAGCGCCCGCCTGCGCAGCCTGCGTCTTTCGGGGCAGATCCCGCGCGACAGCTATCTTGCCGCAAGCGATGAATACCGCGACCGGTTCTTCCCGGTCGGCGGTGTGTTCGGGGGGGAACGCCCCGCGCCGGCGCCCGCCGCGCCGCAGATCACGCCGCCCGCCCCCAGCGCTCCTGACACCCTCGCCGCACCGGACGAGACCCCGCGCGAGGCGCGCGCCACCGAGGCGCTGCTGACGCAGGGCCAGCGCGAACTGCTGCAACGCGCCCTGCGATGGGCCGGGGTCTATTCAGCTGGGATCGACGGGGCCTTCGGCGCGGGCACAAGGCGCGCCATGGCCGATTGGCAGGCGGCGCGGGGTCATGACGTCACCGGCGTTCTGACCTCGGCGCAGCGGGCCGAACTGCTGGGCCGCTACAACGCGGTGCTTGACGGTCTGGGCATGGCGCAGGTCGACGAAACCCGCGCCGGGATCGTGATCGACATGCCCACGGGCGTCGTGGCGTTCGACCGCTACGAGGCGCCCTTTGCCATCTTCGAGCCATCGGGCGATCTGCCCGCACGGGTGCTGTTGATCAGCCAGCCCGGCGACCGCCAGACCCTGAACGGGCTGTACGAGATCATGCAGACGCTTGAGATCGTGCCGCCCGAGGGGGCGCGCGCGCGCCGCGCGGACGGGTTCACCCTGACCGGCGCGAACACGCGCATCGTCAGCCACACCGAGGTCGAACTGCGCGAGGGCCACATCAAGGGCTGGACGCTGATCTGGCCCGCCGGCGATGAAGAGCGCCGCAGCCGGGTGCTTGCGCTGATGAAGGCATCCTTCCGCACCACGGGCGCCGTGCTGGACCCGGCGGCGATCACCGAAGACGGGCAGGCGGTCGACCTGGTCTCGGGGCTGCAGGTGCGGCGCCCGCGCCAGACGGTGTCGGGGTTTTTCGTCACGCCGGGCGGCGCTGTGGTGACTGCCGCCGACGGTCTTGCGTCTTGCGGGCGGATCACGCTGAACGGGGCCTATGACGCGGCGCTTGGCGCCAGCGACGCCGCCCTTGGCGCGGCGATCCTGACGCCGGCTTCGGCGCTCGCCCCGCGCGGCGTCGCGGCGTTTCGCACCGATGTTGCGCGGCTGAAATCCGAGATAGCCGTCGCGGGCTATTCCTATGGCGGCGTGCTCAGCGCGCCGACCCTGACCTGGGGCACGCTTGAGGACATGCAGGGGTTGAACGGCGAGGCGCCGCTGGACCGGCTGGCGGTGGCGGCGCAACCGGGCGATGCGGGCGGTCCGGTGCTGGATCCCAGCGGCGCGGTGCTTGGCATGCTGCTGCCAAGGGCCGAGGGCGGCGCGCAACTGCCAAGCGATGTGTTTTTCGCGGCAGATGCCTCGGCGCTGCAACGGTTCCTGGCGGCCAACGGCGTGCAGCCCACCGCCGCGCCCGGCGGCGCAAACGCCATCGCCCCCGAGGATCTGACGGCGGTCGCGATGGACATGACCGTCAAGGTGAACTGCTGGGACTGACGCCCGGGCCCGCCCGCAAAGAAATATCTTCTGCGAAGATATTTCGGGCGCTGCGACGGGTGATCGGCGCGGGAATTTCCGGCCCTGCCGTGAAAAATCTTCGTCGAAGATTTTTCGGGCGCTGGGGGTCGAACTTGCGCTTCGGTGATGGTGTTTGCGCCGCTGCCGCGGTGGCTTGCGTTCCGGTGGCCAAGGCGCGATGACAGCTGCGTGAGCGCGCTGGTCCCGGTGCTGCGCGACGCTACGCTCACCGACGAAACACCACCGGGAGGAGAGTTGCCCATGGGTCTTGTCGGGATCGTCCTGTCACTTGGACTGTTGATGTACCTCGCGTACCGGGGGATCAACGTGCTGATCCTCGCGCCGCTTCTGGCCTGTTTCGCGGTGCTGATGTCGGGCGGGCTGCCGGTGCTGGCGACCTACACGCAAGTGTTCATGCAAAGCCTTGGCGGCTATGTTATCACCTATTTCCCGCTGTTCCTGCTGGGGGCGATATTCGGCAAGGTCATGGCCGATGGCGGCGCCGCGCGCACCATTGCCGAGCGGATCGTCGACTGGGTCGGGCCCGGGCAGGCGGTGCTTGCGGTGGTGCTTGCCTGCGGTGTGCTGACCTTTGGCGGCGTGTCGCTGTTCGTGGTGGCCTTTGCCATCTACCCCATCGCCAACGCGCTGTTCCGCCGCGCCGACGTGCCCAAGCGGCTGCTGCCGGCGGCGATCGCGCTTGGCTCGTTCACCTTCACCATGACCGCCTTTCCCGGCACGCCGGCCATCCAGAACGCCATTCCGATCCCGTTCTTCGGCACCAATGTTTTTGCCGCGCCGCTTCTGGGTACGCTTGCGGGGCTGATCATGCTGGGCGGCGGCGTGCTGTGGCTGAACCGGCGCCGCGCCAGCGCGCAGGGCCGGGGCGAGGGGTACGGCCAGCACGAGGAAACCGGCGCCGACAGCACGCTTGCGTCCGATGTGAAGCTGCCCGGCTTTCCGGCTGCCATCGCGCCGGTGATCGCGGTGATCGCGCTGAACGCGCTGTTCACCTATGTGCTGATCCCGATGATGTCGGCCGACTACCTGGCCGAGCCGCAATATGGCGAGACCACGCTGGGCTCGGTCGCGGGGATCTGGGCCATCATCGTGTCGCTGACCATTTCCATCGTGCTGGCGATCGCGCTGAACTGGGCGCGGTTCAAGAACCTTCTGGACACGGTGAACACCGGCACCATGGGATCACTTCTGCCGGTGTTTAACACCGCGTCCGAGGTCGGCTACGGCGCGGTCATCGCCTCGCTTCCAGCCTTCGGCATCATCCGCGATGCGGTTCTGGGGCTGTTTCCGGATAACCCCGTGGCATCGCTTGCGGTTGCGGTGAACGTGCTGGCGGGCATCACCGGGTCGGCGTCGGGGGGCATGTCGATCGCGCTGAACGCGCTGGGGGACCAGTTCGCCCAGATGGGGCAGGAACAGGGCGTCAGCATGGGGCTGATGCACCGGGTGACGGCGCTGTCTTCTGGGGGCTTTGATGCCTTGCCGCACAATGGCGCGGTGATCACGCTGCTGGCGATCACCGGCATGACCCACAAGAAAAGCTATGCCGACATCTTCGTGGTGGCGGTGTGCATTCCGGTGGCGGCGACCATCACGGTGATCGTGCTGGGATCGCTCGGGCTGTAACCGGGTATGAAAAAGGCCCGCGCCGGGATGGCGCGGGCCGAATGATGCGGCGCGGGCCGGATCAGTTCTTGGCTTTGTCGACCATCTTGCCGGCCGAGATCCACGGCATCATGCCGCGCAGCTTGGCGCCGGTTTCCTCGATCAGGTGTTCGTCATTGGCACGGCGCGACGCCTTGATCGTCGGCTGGCCGACGGCGTTTTCCAGCATGAAGTCGCGCACGAACTTGCCCTGCTGGATGTCGGTAAGAACGTCCTTCATGGCTTTCTTGGTCTGCTCGTAGGGCAGGATGCGCGGGCCGGTGACGTACTGGCCGAACTCGGCGGTGTTCGAGATCGAGTAATCCATGTTGGCGATGCCGCCTTCATAGATCAGGTCGACGATCAGCTTCACCTCGTGCAGGCATTCGAAATAGGCCATTTCCGGCGCATAGCCGGCTTCGACCAGCGTTTCGAAACCTGCCTTGATCAGCTCGACGATACCGC
>CAXICP010000049.1:0-12946 GCA_964022595.1 uncultured Salipiger sp. | reverse complement strand
AGACGGGCGCGGGCCGGGCTTGCGGCGACCACCGCGGCGGCGGCGCTGGCCTTCGGCCTGCCGCTGCAGGCGCAGGACGTGCCGACCTACAACACCTACGGCGTGCCCGGGCTGATCGACATGCCCAGTGCCGAGATGTCCCCCGATGCCACCGTGGGCCTGACCTACGGGCGCATCGACCAAAGCAACCGGGGCGCGCTGACCTTTCAGCTGACGCCGCGCCTTTCGGGCACGGTCCGTTACGCGGGCATCGCCGGGTTCGACGATCCCAACAGCAACGCCGACGGCGCCTATTACGACCGCAGCTTCGATCTGCGGTTCCAGCTGTTCACCGAAGCCGCGATCCGCCCCGCCATCGCCGTCGGGCTGCAGGATTTCATCGGCACCGGCATCTACAGCGGCGAATACATCGTCGCCACCAAGACCGTGACCCCGAAGCTGAAGGCCACCGCCGGTCTGGGCTGGGGGCGGCTGGGCAGTTACAACCCGGTTGGAACCTATGGCGAGCGGCCCGGAAACCTGCTTGGGCGCGGCGGCCTGCCGACCTATGACCGCTGGTTCCGCGGCGATATCGCGCCCTTCGGCGGGCTGAGCTACGCCTGGAACGACAAGCTGACGTTCAAGCTGGAATATTCGTCGGATGCGTATGACGATGAATCCGACCGCGGCGGGTTCGACCGCGAATCCCCCGTGAACCTTGGCGTCGACTACCGGCTGGACAACGATCTGCGGTTGTCGCTGTATTACGCTTACGGCAGTTCGCTTGGCTTTCAGGTCACTTACCCGATGAATCCCAAGACGCTGGGCATACCCGGCGGCGCCGAAGCCGGAGGCCTGCCGGTGCGACGGCGCGCGCCCGCAAGCGCCGACGATCTGGGCTGGACCAACGCGCTGGAGGCCTACGAGACATCGACGCAGGCGCGTCTTGTCACCAGCCTTGATGGCGACAACCTCAGCATCGAAGGCTACCGGCTGGAACCGCGCCGCGCCACCATCCGCCTGCGCAACGGCCATTACGGACGCCCCGCCCAGGCCATCGGCCGCGCCGCCCGCGCCATGACCCGCATCATGCCCGCTTCTGTCGAGGAATTCGTCATCATCCCGGTCGAAAACGGCACCCCGATGTCCGCCGTCACCCTGCGCCGCAGCGATCTGGAAAACCTGGAAAACGACGCCGCCGTCGAAATGCTCGCCCGCACCGCGATCACCGATGCCTACGGCAAGGCCCCTGCCCCCGATATCCAGACGTCGCCCCGGTTCACCTGGTCGCTGTCGTCCTATTACGAATATTCATCCTTCGACCCCGACAGCCCGCAGCGGCTTGACGTGGGTGCGCAGATTGCCGGGAAATGGAAGATCTCGCCCCAGCTGGAACTGTCGGGCGCGCTGCGCAAGCGCGTCTTCGGCAACATCCAGGACATGGACCGCATCTCTCCGTCCGAACTGCCGCGCGCGCGCACCGACCTGCCCTTTTATGCCCAGAACGGCGATCCGAAGGTCGATCACCTGATCCTGTCCTATTACGGTCGCCCGGGCCCGAACCTTTATGGGCGCGTGTCCGCCGGCTACCTGGAATCCATGTATGCCGGCATTTCCAGCGAAATCCTGTGGAAGCCGGTGGACAGCCCGCTTGCGCTGGGGGCCGAGCTGAACTTTGTCCGGCGCCGCGACTACGACCAGATGTTCGGCCTGATGAGCAACACCACCGAAGAGCCGTTCGACGACATCACCCGCGAGATCCCCGATTTCAACGGCCACCTGTCGGCCTATTACGATTTCGGCGGCGGCTACCAGGGCCAGATGGACGTGGGCCGCTACCTTGCGGGCGACTGGGGCACCACGCTGACCGTGGGCCGCGAATTCGCCAACGGCTGGAAATTCGGCGCCTTCGCCACGTTCACCAACGTGTCCAGCGACGATTTCGGCGAAGGTTCGTTCGACAAGGGCATCCTGCTGACGATCCCGGTCGCCGTGGGCCTTGGCACCCCGTCCAGGCGGGTCGAAACCACGGTCATCCGCCCGATCACCCGCGACGGCGGCGCGCGCCTTGGCGTTCCCGGGCGCCTTTACGAGAATGTCCGCACCTGGCACGAGCCAGAGATTACCGACAGCTGGGGAAGGTTCTGGAGATGATCCGCCGCATCGCGCTTGCCACCGCCGCGTTCGTGGGCCTTGCCGCCTGCAGCAACGATCCCGAATTCCTCAGCCCGATCGACACCACCTATGGCGCGCTGTTCGGCGGCAAGGCCGACCCCGCGCAGATCGGCCCGGACCAGATCGTGCGCACGCTGGGCAGCACCGATCTGCCGGTGATCCTGTTTGCCATGCCCGACCGCGAATCCCAGGCGTTGCTGCTGCGCATCGAACGCAACGGCGCCCATGACACCTATGGCAACCCCAGCCGGCAGTCTGTCGTGCTGCGCAACGGCATGGTCACCGGCACCCGCGGGCTTAGCGGCGATCTGATGTCGACCGATGAATCCGCGCTGCTGGATCTGGTGCGCGCCCGCCGCTCTGGCACCGCAACCTACATCCAGCGCTGGCTGACCCCCGAGGATGTGACCCGCGTCGCCACCTACCGCTGCGGCGTCGAACCGGACAAGCCCGTCGACGTGGCGCTTGGCCTTGTGTCCGCGTCAGCGACCGAGGTCATCGCCGCCTGCGAAAGCCCTGATGCCCCGCCCTTTGTCGATTACTACGTGGTCGACACTGGCGGAGAAATCCTTGCCGCGCGTCAATGGCTTGGCCCCAACATCGGCTACGCCTCGATCCATCGGCTGCGGCGCTGACCGTCAGTGCAGTGATATCCGCCGCAGCACGGTCGCCAGCATGATCCGCGCGTCATAGCACAGCGTCCGCCGCCGCTGGTACAGCAGATCCAGCGCGGCCTTGCGCGGAATGCAGCGGCGGCAATAGATTTCCTCGGTCTCGTCCTTGCTGGAACAGGGCGCCAGAAGCCGTTCCTCGGTGCGGTGAAAGACCAGCGTGGCAAGCCCCGTCACGCCGGGGCGCGATTGCAGCACCCGCGCATAGATTTCCGGGTGGGTTTCCGTATAGCGGCGCAGCGGCGGGCGCGGGCCGACAAAGCTGATATCCCCCACAAGGATGTTCCAAAGCTGCGGAATCTCGTCCAGCCGGTAGCGGCGCATGAACCGCCCCGTGCGGGTGATGCGCCCCGCCTTGTCGCCGCCCGACACGCCCCGGTCATCCGCATCGGCACGCATGGTGCGGAACTTCCACAGGGTGAATCCCCGGTCCATGTCGCGCATGCGTTCGGACAGGTACAGCACCGGGCGCCCGTCCAGCAGCAGGATCGCCAGCGCCAGCGCCAGCACCAGCGGCATCAGCAGCACGATCAGGATCAGCGATATCACGATGTCAAAGACGCGCTTGGCCGGTGTCACCGCGCCGCTCCGCGAAAAGGACCGGCTGATCCTTGCTGATCCATGCTGCGTTGCGCCTTCGGGGCCACTGTGACCATCCACTTGAGGTTTTCCATCGACAACACGCTGTCTATCATGATCTGCAACGGCTAAGAAAGCCATTGCGACGTCTCAGACTTTTCCGGGGGACCAAGACTTGTTCCGATCACCGACGATCATCGCCGCCTGCGCGGCGGCGCTTCTTGTTGCCGGTTGCGGCATCACCCCCCGCGGCGCGGCGCTGCAATCCGAGGTGCTGCGGGAATCCTCGCGCTCTGCCCCCAGTTTCGAAGTCATCCCGGTGACCCGCGCCAACATGCCGCTGATCGCGTCGTGGCCGATCACGGGGCGGGAAAACCAGCACGGCTGGCCGGCCACCTCGTCGGGGTCGAACGTCAACGTGATCCAGACCGGCGACAAGGTCGACATCATCATCTGGGACAGCCAGGAAAATTCGCTGATCACCAGCGAAACCGAAAAGGCCGCGCCGCTGACCGGGATCGAAGTCGGCGCCAACGGGTCGGTGTTCGTGCCCTATGTCGGGCAGGTGTTCATCCGGGGCATGACCCCGGAAATGGCGCGCGGCAAGATCCAGGACGAGATGATCCAGATCGCGCCGTCGGCCCAGGTTCAGCTAAGCCTGACCCAGGGGCGCGCCAATTCGGTGGAACTGGTCGGCGGTGTCGACGCGCCGGGCACCTTTCCGATGCCGTCGCGCAACTACAAGGTGCTGGGCCTGATCGCGGATGGCGGCGGCATCGCGCCCAGCCTGCGCAACCCGCGCGTGCGCCTGATCCGGGGCGGCACGACCTACGAAACCTCGGCGGACAACCTGCTGCAGAACGGTGATCGCAACGCGTTGCTGCAACCGGGCGACACGGTGATCGTGCAGGAAGACAAGCACAGCTTTACCGCGCTTGGTGCCGCCGGCAGCGAAGACCTTGTGTATTTCCCCAAGGACGATCTGTCCGCGATGGAAGCCGTGACCCTGATGGGCGGGCTTCAGGATTATCGCGCCGATCCCAAGGGCGTGCTGGTGCTGCGCGAATATTCGGTGCGGCACCTGCGGTCCGACGGCAGCGCGCCGTCGATGCAGCAGGTGGTGTTCACCTTCGATCTGACCTCGGCCGACGGGCTGTTCGCGGCGCGCCAGTTCCGCATCAACCCCGGCGACACCGTGCTTGCGACGGAATCGCCGATCCCGCAGGCGCAGGCGATCTTTGGCCTTGTGGGCAGCGCTTTCGGCCTGACCCGGCAGGTGCAGACGCTTCAGAACTGATCCGGCATCGCCGCGAAAACCAACGGGGCGCATCCTGCGATGCGCCCCGTTTGCGTTTTATTCCGGCGCGACCGACACCAGATAGGCGTAAACGTCATCGGCCCCCTCGCGCAGCTTGAAGGTCATGCCCGACCGCGCGCCCGCATCATCCAGGTATTCCCTGAGAAAGGCGGTCGGGTCGCTGACATATTGCGCAAAACTCGCGTCATCCCAGACCAGCCCCCGTTCGCCGGCCTCGGCAAGCGAGGCCTTGTAGCGTTCGTAATCGGGATCGCTTGCGGCCTGGCGGCCGATCACGCCGAACAGGTTCGGACCGGTTCGCCCGCCCTTGAAGATCACCGCGCCATCCGGGGCCACGATCGAATGGCAGGACCGGCACCGCTTCTTGAAAAGATCCTCGCCCTTGGTCGCGTCCTGCGCCTGGGCGGCGGTTCCGGCAAGAAGGGCTGCGGCAAGCGCCGTGGCTGTGGTGAATTTCATCCTGAATCTCCCGTGACAGGTCTGCGCCGGCAAGGGTAGCCGATGCGCGCCCGGCGCAACAATGAGACGACCCGCCGCATGTGACAGGCCGCCAAGCCCGCTTGACCTTGGCGCGAACTGCGGGGAAACAGGCCCGATGACCGATCTTATCCCCGCCTGGATCGACGGCGCCCTGACGCCGGTCGAAAAGCTTGACGCCCATCTGCGCGGGCTGCGCCACAAGGCGGTGTCGGTCTTTGTGATGCGCGACGATGCCATCCTGCTGCAACGGCGCGCGCTGGAAAAATACCACACCCCCGGGCTTTGGGCGAACACCTGCTGCACCCATCCCCATTGGGACGAGCCGCCCGCCACCTGCGCCGCGCGGCGGCTGGACCAGGAACTGGGCCTGACCGGGCTGCCGCTGGTTCACAAGGGGCAGGTGGAATATCGCGCCGACGTGGGCGGGGGCATGATCGAACACGAGCTGGTCGACATCTTTACCGCCACCGCGCCGCCCGGGCTGACCCCCGCGCCCAACCCGTCCGAGGTGATGGACACGCGCTGGCAATCGCTGGCGGAGCTGCGAGCCGACATCGCGGAACAGCCCGAACGCTTCACGCCCTGGCTGCGCATCTATCTGGATACCCACGCCGGGCAGATCTTCAGCGCCGCTTCCTGAGATAGACGTAATAGGCGCCGCCGCCGCCGTGCTTGTTGTGCGCTTCGGACACCTGAAGCACCGCCTGCGCCACCGGCGGCAGCCGAAGCCATTGCGGTACCTGGGTTTTCAGAACGCCCCGGCGGCGGGGCATCGGGTCGTGCGGGTCCTCGCGCAGGCCCTTGCCGGTGATCACCAGCACCAGCCGCAGCGCGCGGGTCTGCGACGTCAGGATAAAGCGCACCAGTTCCGGATGCGCTTGATCCAGCGTCATGCCATGCAGGTCAAGCCGCGCCTCGGGCACCAGCTTGCCGCGCCTCATGGTCTTGTACGCCTTGGCATCCATGTGCAGCGGGGCGCTGCGCAGCCGATCCGACGTGGTGCCGTGAAAATCGTGATGCTCGGGTGGGGTGCCAGCGCGGCTTCCCAGGGAAAAGGCGGGCAGGGGGGCCGGCGCGGGGTTGGGCTTGGGTCCGGGCTTGGCGGGCGGTTTCGGGGTCTCGTCCTTGCGCCGGGCGCGCCCGGGAAGACGTTCGGCCGAGCGGGCCACCAGGTTCCACAGTTCAAGCTCTTCGGGCCGGACGCGGCGGCGGCTCATTGGATCATGTCCGACAGCAGCGCATAGGCGCGCTGGATCGGCATCAGCACGACCATGCGGCCCGGATCCTTGATCGCGCCCGCAGCGCGCCCGGCGCCATCGCCCGTCCCGAAAAAGATGTCGGCCCGCTGCGCGCCCTTGATCGCCGATCCGGTATCCTGCGCGATCATCAACCGGTTAAGCGGCGCCGCCCCCTGCTTTTCGATCCAGACCGGCGCACCAAGCGGGGTAAACGCGGGATCGACGGCGATCGAACGCATCGCGGTGATCGACCGGTTCATCGCCCCCAGCGGCCCCTTGTCGGCGGGCACCTCGGTCACGTCGCGAAAGAACACGTAGGCGGGGTTGGTGAACAGCAGTTCCTGCCCGGCAAAGGGGTTGGTCCGCACCCAGTCCTTGATCCGCTGGGCCGATACCTCATGCGCGGAAAACGTGCCCCGCCGGACAAGTTCCTGCCCGATGGACCGGTAGGGCTGCCCGTTCGCGCCGCCGTATCCCACCCGCAGATGCCGCCCGTCGGGCAGGCGGATGCGCCCCGACCCCTGGATCTGAAGAAAAAACAATTCGACCGGATCATCGACCCAGGCGATTTCAAGCCCGCGCCCCGCCATCACTCCGGACACCAGGATTTCGCGCCGCGCGAGCCAGGGCCGCTGCTGCTGCGCCTCGGGGGGCATGCGATAGACGGGGTAGCGAAAGCGCGGCGTTTCAACCAGCGAGCCGTCCAGTTCGGGTTCGAAATACCCGGTGAACAACCCCGGCGCGCCGTCCGAAATCAGGACCGGGCGAAAGAAAAGCTGGAAAAATCCGGTGGCATCGTCGGTTTCGCGCGCCACGGCGCACAGGCTGCGCCAGTCCGGGTCATCAAGATCGCCACAGGTGTCGCGGAAGACCGAAAGCGCCGCGGAATGGTCATCCTCGGCCCAACCGTCCAGATCCGAGAAATCCAGGATCCGGTAAGTGGTTTCGGTTTCCGCCGCGCTCATGCTGCCTGCCGTTGCCTGTGCGAATGCCAGTCCGGCAAGAAGGGCGGCCCGGATCGCCCGTCTCATGCTTTATTCGTCGGTTGCCACAAGCTGCCAGTTGGGATCGTCGCCGCCCATCTTGCGCGCATAGGTCCAGACGTCTTTCTGTTTCTTGACGGCGGTGGGGCTGCCTTCGATGACCTCGCCATTGGCGTTCTTGACCACCTGCGTCAGCTCGCCGACGTATTTCACCGTGATCTCGGCAAGGCGCTGCGTTTCGTCAAAGGTGGCATCCACCAGCGTCATCTCGCGCACGCCGATGAAGCTGGCGTCGATCGTCAGCCCCTGCTGGCGGCGCTGCTCGATCACGGTTTCAAAGCTTTCATAGACGTCGGGCGCAAGGAAATCGCGCAGATCCTCGATTTCGCCGTTGTCGAAGCCGATCAGGATCATCTCATAGGCGCCGCGGGCGCCGCCAAGGAATTCCCCGACGCTAAAGGACGGCTCGGCGCGCTTCATCTGGGCCAGCGCCTCGGCGGCGGGGCTGTTTTCGGGAACATGATCGGTGATGTCGCGGTCGGGCCCGCCTTCGATCACCTCGAATTCATGGCGGGGCTTGTCGGCGCGGGCAGGGGCGGGCGCCTTGGGCTTTTCGAACCCGTCGCGGGTGCCAAGCACGCTGCGCAGCCTCAGGATCAGAAAGATGGCGATCCCGGCAAGAACCAGAAGCTGGACAATCGGCGTGTTCATCGGCACCTCATTCGGGGGCAATCATGGAATTTCATCGGTTCTACCCTATGTAGGTGCTGGGCCTCGGCAAGTCTACCGGCGCCCGGGACGAAGGGAGACCGCCCATGTGGCTTTTTCTGGCATTTCTGATGGTGCCGCTGATCGAAATCGGTCTGTTCATCCAGATCGGGGGGCTGATCGGCCTGTGGCCGACGCTGGCAATTGTGGTAATCACCGCGATCATCGGCACGTCGCTGGTCCGCTCGCAAGGGATGCGCGCGCTTGGCGATCTGCAGGGATCGTTCTCGCGGCTCGAAGATCCGACCGGCCCGCTGGCGCATGGCGCGATGATCCTTTTTGCCGGCGCGCTGCTGCTGACGCCGGGCTTTTTCACCGATGCCTGCGGCTTTGCGCTGCTGGTTCCCGGCGTCCGGCAGGCGGTGATGCGGCAGGTCGCATCACGCGTGAAGGTCACCCGCTTCGAGATGGGCGGCCGCCCCGGCCCCGATCCGACGCGCGATCCGCGCCGCCCGGGCCAACCGGGGCAGGGCGACGTGATCGAAGGCGATTATACGGAAATTCCATCGAAAACGCATCCCAACCACCCCGGATCCGGCTGGACCAAGCACTGACGAAGCATTGAGACGGGCGGGCGGGCCTGCTATTGCAGGGCAAAGCTATTCCGAGGAGAGGAATGAAGATGGCTGAAAACCAGCAGGAAAACCAGAACGGTCAGGCGGGCGCCGCCGCCCCCGGCCCGGTCAAGATGAACGTGCTTGCGCAGTTCGTGCGCGACATGTCCTTCGAAAACATCCTGGCGCAGAAGGGCAGCACCGGCGAGGTTCAGCCCGACGTGCAGGTCCAGGTGAACCTTGACGCCAAGAAGCGCACCGCCGATCACCAGTTCGAGGTGGTGCTCAAGCTCAAGGTGGAATCCAAGTCCAAGGCGACGTCGGACACGCTGTTCATTCTGGAAATGGACTATGCCGGCGTCTTCCACATCGAAAACGTGCCCGAAGACCAGATCCACCCGTTCCTGCTGATCGAATGCCCGCGCATGCTGTTCCCCTTCGCGCGCCGCATCATCTCGGACGTGACCCGCGACGGTGGCTTCCCGCCGCTGAATCTGGAAATGATCGATTTCGTCGCGCTTTACCGCAACGAGATCGCGCGCCGTCAGCAGGCCGCCGCTTCGGGCGAAACCAAGCTGGACGCCTGACGGCCTAGCGCGCCCAAAGCGCGCCATCCCCAAGCTTTGCGACAAAGGCGGCGTGAGCCGCCTTTTCTTCGTCCGTAAGCCGGGGCGGAAGCGGGGCAGGGCGCCGGCCGGGGCGCCAGTCGTCATCGGACGGCCCTTCGCTGCCCGCCCTGCGCGCCGGAGCAAGCACCAGATCCGGCTGCTTGCCGCCGATCAGTTCAAGATACACCTCGGCAAGGATTTCCGAGTCCAGCAGCGCGCCGTGCAGGGTCCGCGCGCCGTTGTCGATGTTGAACCGCCGGCACAGCGCATCCAGCGACGCCGGCGAGCCGGGAAATTTTCTGCGGGCGATTTCCAGCGTATCAATCGCGCAGCCCTTGGGCAAAAGCGGGCGCTTCGCCCATTTCAGCTCGGCGTTCAGGAATTTCACGTCGAAGCTGGCGTTGTGAATGACCAGCTTGGAATCTCCGATGAAGGCCAGGAACTCGTCGACGATCCGGGCAAAGACCGGCTTGTCGCGCAGGAAATCGTCGCCCAGCCCGTGCACCTCGAACGCGCCCTGGGGCATCGACCGTTCGGGATTGATGTACTGGTGATAGGTCTTGCCGGTGGGAACGTGGTTGAACAGTTCCACCGCGCCGATTTCGACGATCCGGTCGCCGGTTTCGGGTTCAAAGCCGGTGGTTTCGGTGTCCAGTACGATCTCACGCATCGGTTTTTCCCCTTATATCCCGCACGATGGCGACCACCTGCGCGCGGGCGTGGTCCAGAGTGTCGGTTTCTATCACGTAATCCGCGCGGGCGCATTTGTCTTCGTTCGGCATCTGCCGCGACAGGATGCGGTCAAGGTCGGCGGCGGACATCGTGCCCCGCGCAAGCACCCGCGCGCGCTGGATTTCGGCCCCGACATGCACGCAGGCGACCGCATCCATTTCGGCCTCTGCGCCCGTTTCGTACAGCAAGGGGATATCGAACACACCGATCTTGCCGGGGCGCTCCGCGGCAAAGCGTTCGCGGTCCTTGCGGACCAGCGGGTGAACCAGCGCCTCGATCCGGGGCAGGGCGCTGGGGTCGCGCGCGATGATCTTGCGCAGACGGTCGCGCGACACGCTGCCGTTTTCGACAGCATCCGGGAAAATTTCCCGCATTGGTTCCACCGCCGCGCCACCGGGGGCGTAAAGACGGTGCACCGCAGCATCCGCATCCCATACGGCGCAGCTTTCATCGGCAAACATGCGGGCCGTGGTCGATTTTCCCATGCCGATCGAACCGGTCAGGCCAAGCCGGAAGCGCATCACAGGATCGCGGCGCGCGTCGCCTCGTCGATGACTGGGCGCTGCCCGAACCAGCGTTCGAACCCCGGCACCGCCTCGTGGATCAGCATCCCCAGCCCGTCGACGCAGGTACAGCCATGGTCCGCCGCCGTTTTCAGCAGCCGCGTCCGCAACGGCGTGTAAACCAGATCCGTGACCACGGTGCCCCGGCGCAACCCGTCCAGCGGCACCCGCAGCTCCGGCTTGCCGACCATCCCGAGCGACGTGGAATTCACCACAAGCGCGGCATCATCCAGCACGTTCCCCGCCTGAACCCATTCAACGACGGTGATCCTGTTGCCGAATTCCTCGCGCAGGGCCTCTGCGCGCAGGCGGGTGCGATTGGTCAGGCGAATTTCGGGCGCGCCAAGTTCAAGAAGCGACGCGACAACGGCGCGCGCCGCGCCCCCCGCGCCAAGAACAACCGCCGGCCCCGCCTTGGGGTCCCAACCGGGTGCGCCCTGCTTGAGGTTTTCGATGAACCCGTAACCATCTGTATTGTCTGCATGAATCCGACCATCGGACCGAAAGATCACGGTGTTCGCGGCACCGATCAGCGTGGCGCGGTCCGACACAAGGTCGGCGATCTCGATCACCTTTTCCTTGTAGGGAATGGTGACGTTAACCCCCACGAAACCAAGTTTCGGCAACATTCGCAGAGCATCCTCGAAAGCGTCGGCCGCGATTTCAAGGGGCACATAATGGCCCGGCAAGCCAAGGGTCTTCAGCCAGTGACCGTGCAGGCGGGGCGAACGGGAATGCGCGATCGGCGCGCCGATGACGCCGGCAAGAGGAATGGAAGGTACATTCATGATGCGATGATCCCGCGGTCGTTGAGAAAGGCAAGAAGTTCCAGCAGGGGCAGGCCAAGCACGGTGAAATGGTCCCCTTCGATACGGGAGAACAGGCGCACGCCTTCCTCTTCCAGCTTGTAGCCGCCGACGGAATGGCGAATGCTTTGCCAGTTGCGGGCGACGTAATCGTCCAGGTAGGCGTCGGAAAAGTCGCGCATCAGCAGGCGTGCGACACCAACATGGCGCCAGACAGGTTCGTTGTCCTGATAGATGACGGCCGCGGACATCAACTGATGGCGCTGGCCGCGCAGTTTTTGCAGCTGAGCGCGGGCATCTTCGGGCGTTTCCGGCTTTGCAAAGACATCTGGCCCCATCGCAAGGATCTGATCGCACCCCAGAACGAACGCTCCGGGCGATTTCGCTGACACTTTGCGCGCCTTGTACTCGGCAAGGGCGTCCGCCTGATCGCGCGCAGACGCGCCTTCGGCGCAAAGTGAGTCGCGGATGGCCTGTTCATCGACTCTGGGCCGTTCGATTCGATGCGGAACGCCCGCGTTGAGCAGCAACTGGGCCCGGATTTCGGACCCCGACGCGAGAATGAGCGCGCTCGTCATGTGGAAAACCCTGTCCAAATGTCCTGAATCCTGCGTGGGACCGTTCTGGGGAAAATCGCCACGACATTCAAGACAGGGGAAAACTCGGCAGTCATGCGGCGCCTCGGGCCGAGTCCTCCGCCTGTGAACAGGGATAACTTCCCCCGGTGGATGACATGCGTTCGCGAAAGTTTTCCCGAGTTTTTCTACCGCCCTGAAAACGCTTCGAAAGCCCTTGTTTGACGGCTTCCAGGCGAAAGAGCGGCTTAGACAGTCACAAGCCATGCACGGAGTTATCCACAGGGTGAGGGGTTCTGGAAAACCCGTGGATGACTCGATAATCCACTGACAGAAGGCGCCCTTACATCAAAATCATCCTTTCATTCTTTCTTTATTATTCTTTGGTTCCCTGCGCCTCACAGGCCGGACACGCGAAGATTGACTCGGCGCCTTCAGGCCATTAGATCACCTCCTCAAGCCCGTCCGGGCACAAGTTTCCCGAAGATAGTATGAACCAGTGGCCGCCTGATCGGCCCGGAAGGATTTGCGATGAGCATCGAAAAGCTCAATCTCTCTGATCTGAAGGCGCAAAGCCCCAAGGATCTGCTCGCCATGGCCGAGGAGCT
Source organism: uncultured Salipiger sp. (assembly GCA_964022595.1). Lineage (GTDB taxonomy): Bacteria > Pseudomonadota > Alphaproteobacteria > Rhodobacterales > Rhodobacteraceae > Salipiger. The sequence continues at coordinate 309 of CAXICP010000049.1, read as the reverse complement.
CGAGATCGAGAACGCCTCGACCATGCGCAAGGGCGAGATGATGTTCCAGATCCTGCGCGAACGCGCCGATGAGGACTGGCAGATCTTTGGCGATGGCGTGCTGGAAGTGTTGCAGGACGGTTTCGGCTTCCTGCGCTCGCCCGAGGCGAACTATCTTCCGGGTCCCGACGACATTTACGTCTCGCCCGACATGATCCGAAAGTACGCGCTGCGCACCGGCGACACCGTCGACGGAGAGATGAAGGCGCCCGACAACGACAAACGTTACTTCGCCCTTGTCGATGGCACCAGCACAAACGTCGAAGATCC